>CAJVWY010000009.1 GCA_913009925.1 uncultured bacterium | reverse complement strand
GTATCTCCTGGGGAGATACGCCTGCCGAAGCGATGAGCCAGGCCACGCGGTAGGTTAGCACGCGGGTCTTGCCGCTGCCGGCGCCCGCGAGCACCTGCAGGGGGCCGCCCGGGCAGGTGACCGCCTGACGTTGCGGTTCGTTCAGGTCCGCCAGCAGATCCATGGCCGCCGGTCCCATATCAGGCCGCCCCGCCCAGGAGATAGGCCACAGCTACGCAGATGACCCCGGCGAATGCCATCTTTGCACCGGAGATGATTATGCTATCGCGTGATGTGGACCCCAGGTAGGCGCCCAGGGCGAAAAGCTCGATGAAGGCGATGATTACGGCTGCATAGTACGCCGATGTTATATGGATGGCGTCGCCCAGGAAAAAGGGAGAGACGGCGACAGCCGCCGCCACGGAAGGGGAGAGGCCGTCGATCAGCGAGACGACGATGGTGGCGTAGATGGAGGCATGGGCGATGTCGGTGTCGGAAAGATCGCACAACGTGGATTCTTCCAGCTCGGTCAGGGAGCGCCGCCGTTCGGCCTTCTCCGTCACGTAGGCGCCATAGAAGCCGGATATGCCCATGGCGAAGGCGGCGGCCATGCCCAGCGTCACCACGGTACCCGCCTCCCGGACACCGCCGAAGTAGCTTCCCACCAGCACGCCGAGGATGATCAGCACGCCGTCGAAGGCGTTCATGGCGAAATACCGGCGCGCTATCTCACCTACGCGCGCGATACGGTGGTACTCACGCAGGGTTCGGATGTTGGGTACTTTCAAGGGCCGGGACGGACTTTCCTCTGGATCACCTCATCCACCGGGCGGTCATATCCTGTGGCGTGTTGGCCTCATCGACCAGGCGCTTGCCGGTCGAGACCTTGTCGATGCTGTGAATGCTGCCGCCGCTCTCCTGGATGACAGCCGCTACGTCATCGAAGTTGATCTCCGGACCTTCCACGGTGATCTTGATGTTCTCGACCTTGTTGTCGATCTCGTTGAGCACCAGGTCCGCTCCCTCTATTCCTTCCAGATCTCCCAGTTTGACTGCCAGGCTGAGGATATTGGGCTGGTGGGGCTTTAGAACATCCAGCACCAGCCTTCTTACTTTGCTCAATTTATTCTCACCTCTGATTAAGATTGACCATGACCTGTCCTAAACACTGCCGACCGCGTCGCTGCCGCCGGTTCACTGACCACAGCAACCTGCTAGATACCGGTGCCGTGGTAATAATCGAAGACCTTGTCCAGTTCCCGCTCTCCTTCCTTCTGGGCCTTCTCGATCGCCTCGCGTTTCTCGGGAAACGCGGCCTTGAATTCGTTCTCCATTTCCACTACCCGCCTCACCAGCGACTGCATGGCATCCGCCACCGGGTCGGGCAGATGGGTCCAGTCCACATCGGCGGCGCCCACCTTCCGGCCCCGCTCGCGTACGGGACGCCCCGGGTTACCTACTACCGTTGAGTTGTCCGGAACGTTCTGGATAACGATGCTGCCGGCGCCGATCTTGGCGTTCTCACCCACGGTCACCGAGCCCAGCACCTTGGCTCCGGCGCCGATGGTGACGTTGTTCTTGAGTGTGGGGTGCCGTTTACCCGTCTCCTTGCCCGTTCCTCCCAGGGTCACGCCCTGGTAAATGGTGACATTGTCACCCACCTCGGTGGTCTCGCCCACAACCACCCCCGCGCCATGGTCGATGAAAAAGCCTTCACCGATCCGCGCCGCCGGGTGGATCTCGATACCGGTGACAAACCGGTTTATCTGGGAGATTATTCGCGGCACCACAGGCAGCCCCTGCCGGTGAAGCTGGTGCGCCACCCGGTGCATGATGATGGCATGCAGCCCGGAGTAGCAGGTGAGCGCCTCCACCATGTTGGCCGCCGCCGGGTCCCGTTCCTGGATGGCGGACACATCACGCTTGATCGACTGCAGCGTCTGCTCCAGTTCGCCCTGACGGTTCAACCACAGGCAGGATACCGCCGTGGCCGTGAGCGCCACGCCCGTTTTTTTAAGGAATCCCATGGAATCTCTCCGCATATGCCTTTGAACTTGAAGCGGTATATGGATAGTATCTATACAGGTACCGTTCTTGCAATTAATATTAGCAGAATAGCAGGAGGCAGGCAGGCTTCCTGACAGGAGGTTCAGCATGAAGACTCAGCGGCTTGAACTAACATTCCCGGAAAAACTTATCAAGAAACCGGTGCTTTACGACCTGGTCAAGGCATATGATGTCATTCCCAACATCCGGCGAGCCAACGTCGATGAGAAGTTCGGCTGGATGGTGCTGGAGCTCAGCGGCGAAGAGGAGGTCCTGAAGCAGGCTTTCGCCTACCTGGAGAGCCTGGGCATCGAGATCGAGCACCTGGATACCTTTGTGGAACAATAAAAAGGGGCAGGCAACCCCTATAGCACCTCGTTCATGCTGCCGCTGCGGAAGCCCTGCAGGTCGAGGGCCACGTAAACGTAGCCCAGCTCCCGGAAACGCTCGGTGATACGGCGGCGGCCTTTGGCGGCCAGGGCGGCGATGGAATCCTCCCTTACCTCGATGCGCGCCAGGTCGCCGTGGTCCCTTACCCGGAATTCCTCCAGGCCCAGCTCCCGGAGGAACCGCTCCGCCTCCTCCACCCGGCGCAGACCCTCCCGGGTTATCTCCATGCCATAGGGAAACCGTGACGACAGGCAGGCCTGTGCCGGCTTGTCCCAGTTGGGAAGTCCCATCTCCCGGGCCAGCCGCCGCACCATATCTTTGCCGGCGCCGGCCTCAGCCAGGGGGTGGCGTACACCCGCCTCGTCGCCGGCCCTGGTGCCCGGCCTGGTATCGCCGGCGTCATCCGCATTGGTGCCATCGGCCAGGTGGCGAAGGCCGGTCCGACGGGCCAGCTCGCCGGCCCGGCTCCAGAGCTCGGCCTTGCAGTGATAACAGCGGTCGGGCGGATTGGCCCGGAAATCGTCACAGTCCAGCTCTCGGGTATGGATGATCTCATGCCTGACACCCAGCCCAACCGCAAGGTCACAGGCGGCGGCCAGCTCGTGGGAGGGTAGAGTCTCCGACCGGGACGTCACCGCCAGGACGTTCTCCCGGCCCAGGATGCGGGCGCTCACCGCCACCACCAGTGAGGAATCCACGCCTCCGGAGAAACCTATGGCAACACTTCCCAGGGTATGGATGGCCTGCTCCAGCTCATCCATGGCGGTAGCCGCCTTTTTGGGTTCCATCCCCATCTCCCTGTCGTCCGGCGCCTTCATCAGGATTGATCATCCCCGTCGGTGACGACGATGTCCGCCTCTTCCACCTGATTGTCGACTATGCGGTAGGCGTGGCAGTCCGGCTGTTCATCCATCAGTGACACGATCAGATACAGGGCGTCCGGATAAAAAGCCAGCTCACAATCGCGCGGTGAAGGGACGGCGGGGGAGTGGGGGTGAGAATGGAAGATGGCCACCAGTTCCAGGCCCTCCCTGTCTATCTCGTCGAACACCCTGAACTGCTCGCGCGAATCCATCATATACAGGGTGGGGCTGCGTTCTGCGTTATCCATCAGAAACACCTGCCGCACCCTGCCGTCACCGTCACCGGCGAGGATGCCGCATGCTTCCAGGGGCTTATGGGTACGGGCATGCTCGATAATGGCATCAAGCTGCGCTGGAGACAGCCACAACGCGTCAGGCATCAGCTTCCGGGGGCCTGGATTTCACAGGTATAGTCATATTCCACCAGTTCGGTGATTGTGGGATTTTCGCCGCAGACCGGGCATTTGAGGTTACGCTTCGCCTGGACCTCATGGAAGCTCAGCTCCTCGGCATCGAACTGCAGCATACGATTGAACAGCGGTTTTCCCACGCCCGTCAATATCTTCAGGACCTCGGTTGCCTGGAGCGTTCCCACCACTCCGGCTACCGCTCCCAGGATGCCCGCTTCAGCGCAACTGGGCACGGTGCCCGGTGGCGGCGGCTCCTCATACACACAGCGGTAACAGGCGGTCTCGCCGCCGCGGATACTCATGATCAGCCCCATGAAGCGGAGGATGCCGCCTTCAACCAGGGCCTTTTTCTTCATCACGCAGGCATCGTTTATCAGATAGCGGGTGGGAAAGTTATCTACGCCGTCCACCACCACATCGTACTTCTCCACCAGAGGCAGGATATTCTCCTTGTTGAGCCTTTCCCGGTAGACATCGACCTCCACCAGGGGGTTGATCTGCTTCATGGTCTCACGGGCGCTCTGGGCCTTGGGTTTGCCCACGTCGGCGGTGGCATGCAGCACCTGTCTCTGCAGGTTGGTGAGGTCGACTACATCGTCCTCGATGATGCCGATCCGGCCCACGCCGGCGGCGGTCAGGTATAGCAGCGCCGGTGAACCGAGGCCACCGGCCCCTACTACCAGCACACTGGCTTCCTTCAGCTTCTGCTGACCACTGCCACCGACCTCGGGCAGGATGATATGCCGCGAGTACCTCTCGATCTCTTCTTCAGTCAGATTGAACAAGTTCCCCCTCCCATGAAGTAGAGGAATTCGACGGAATCTCCCTCTTTCAGGAGGACATTTTCAAAGTCGCGACGCTCCAGCACGGAGCCGTTGATGCGAACGTTGGCGTATAGCCCGTTTTCTCCCTGTGAATCGAGCAATGACCGTACATCGGCGGGCCCCTGGTAGTAGACCTTCTTGCCCTGGACCTCCAGGTTAATCCCCGGCTTATTATCCTTGGCTGTCTCGTTCTTCAATGATAGCATTTAGACCTCGTTCTCGTGTCCGGACCTGTATGGACATCAGGAGCGGATAAGCTCAACCGCCCGCTTTTTTAACGTATATCTCTGTATAGCCGTCCATCTCCTCCATGCCTAGCACCTGGTGCCCGTTGCCGCGAACCCACTGAGGCAGGTCACGGTTGCTGGTGGGGTCGTCGACCAGGACCTTCACGATCTGGCCGCCGTCCAGTTGCTCCAGGGCGAGGGCCGTCTTGACCGACGGCATGGGGCACTGCAGACCGCGTGCATCCAGAAGGGTATCCTCTTTAACATCCATCCCGACTCCCTTGACAATCGAAAGACATGACACTCATCCCAACCCCTACATTCTACTTTATTCTATACGTCTTCGAACAGCTGGGTTGTCAGGTATCTCTCGCCGGTATCCGGCAGGACGACCACGATCAGTTTGCCGCTGTTTACCTGCCTGTTTGCGACGGTCAACGCCGCGTGCGCGGCGGCGCCTGAAGAGATTCCGCAGAGGATGCCTTCCTTCTGCGTCAGGTCGCGGGCGGTCTGTTCCGCATCCTCGTTGGACACCTGGATGATCTCGTCGTAGACCTTGACATTCAGGACATCGGGCACAAAACCGGCACCGATACCCTGGATGCGGTGCGGCCCCGGGTTGCCGCCGGAAAGGACCGGCGATTCCTTGGGCTCCACGGCCACCAGCTTTACGGTAGGCTTGCGTTCCTTTAGCATCTCACCGACTCCGGTGATAGTTCCACCGGTGCCGACGCCGGAGATGAATATATCCACTTCGCCGCCGGTGTCACGCCATACCTCTTCCGCCGTGATCTTGCGGTGCACATCCGGATTGGCGGAGTTGCTGAACTGTTGCGGTACGAAGGCGCTATCCATCTCCGCTGCGATCTCCTCGGCACGGGAGACCGCGCCTTTCATGCCGTCAGGCCCGGGAGTGAGCACCAGCTCGGCCCCAAACGCCTTGAGCAGCGCCCGCCGTTCCAGGCTCATGGTATCGGGCATGGTCAGTATCAACCGGTACCCCTTGACGGCGCAGACGAGGGCAAGGGCGATGCCCGTGTTACCGCTGGTCGGTTCGACGATGGTACTTTTACCCGGCGTAATCCTTCTTTCGGCCTCGGCCGCATTGATCATGCTCAGACCGATTCGGTCCTTGACGCTGCCACCGGGATTGAAACTCTCCAACTTGGCCGCGACCCTGGCCTCGGCGTTTTCGGTCACCCGGTTCAGCCATACCATGGGCGTGTTGCCGATAAGTTCGGTCAGGTTCCCGGCTATTTTCATGGTTGTCCTTTTTTCAGTAATCGTGTCGTTAATGGTACCGCTGCTGGTATTACTCATTTTTTTCCTCCCGCCCCCGGTCGTGGGGAGATGGATATCAGATATAGTACATCTCCTTGGCACTGTCTTTCATCAGACTCTCTTTTTTGGCCAGATCGCCGATGGTGGCTTCTGAAAGCACGGCCTCCAGACTGCTCTTGGCGTCGGTCCATACATCCTGGACGGAGCAGGTCTCCTGTTTGTCACACGGCGCGCCTATGGTACAGCTGGCAGGAGCCACCGTTCCATCCAGCGCTTCCACCACGTCAAGCACACTTACATCCTCGGGCATCAGTTTAAAGCTGAAGCCACCGCGAACGCCACGATGGCTGTTTAGAATTCCTGCTTTACGGAGACTAGAGAATAGCTGCTCCAGAAACTGCAGGGGGATCTGCTTGCGAGAGGAGATGTCGGCAATGGGAACGGGCTGGTCTCCGTTACGCTGAGCCAGTTCCACCAGCGCCCTTACGGCATACTTGCTTTTTGCTGAGATATTCATCGTCATTTACTCCATAAAGTCGATAAGTATTATAGGGTTTATGAATAATAGCGTTAAACAGGATGAATGTCAAGGCCATAATAAAATATATATTAAAGCTGAGTAGTATACTCATGTATCATTTTGTTCCATTTTCCGGACTTTTTCCCGGCCCGGATGAGCGCAGACTTCAGCCATGAAAGACTATGAGATAATCGAACATACGGCGGATATCGGCATCCGCGCCTTCGGCGACACCGAGGAGCATCTGTTCGAGAATGCCGCCGCCGGCATGTTCAGCCTTATCTGCAACCCGTCATTGGTACGCGACACCCATGCCTACCCGGTCTCCATAGAGGCGGAAGACCGGGAGACACTTCTGGTTGAATGGCTCAACGAGCTGCTGTTTCTGTTCGAAGCACGTGGTGTCATCTTCGGACGGTTCGAGGTCGACGACATCAGCGAGGTCCATCTCACGGCTACGGCTTTCGGTGAGGACCTGGACCGGGAACGGCACCGGCTGATGGCCGATATCAAGGCGGTTACCTATCATATGCTCAAGGTAAGGCGGGTGGACGGGCGGTGGGAGGCCACTGTGATCTTCGATATCTAGTGAACGCGTCGGCGATGGACCATTACCTCGATGAATAGCGGGGACTATGGCTGATACGATCAAATACCGGGAGATAACCCCCTATGTCTGGGAGATACCCAGGACCGGTGGCATGCGCGTTCCCGGGCTGGTGTTCGCCACTGCCGGACTGATGGAACGTGCCGGCCGGGAGAAAGCCCTGGAGCAGGTGAAAAATGTCGCCTGCCTGCCGGGCATCGTGCGAGCATCCATTGCCATGCCCGACATCCACTGGGGCTATGGTTTCGCCATCGGCGGCGTGGCGGCCTTCGGCCGGGAACAGGGCATCATATCCCCCGGAGGCGTGGGCTATGACATCGCCTGCGGTATCCGGCTGGTCCGGTCCGACCTGTCTGCGGACGAGGAAGCGGACCGCCTGCCCGGACTGGTGCACGAGTTGTCCAGGAGCATCCCCGCCGGCGTGGGGCGTGGGGGAGACATACACCTGGACCGCCGCGCCATGGACCGTGTGCTGTCACGCGGGGTTTCCTGGGCGATCGAGCAGGGCTACGGCTGGCCGGAAGATGTGGACGCCATCGAGGACGGCGGCTGCCTCCAGGGAGCGGAACCCGCCCTGGTCAGCGACAGGGCCAGACAGCGCGGGCTGTCGCAGTCAGGAACCCTGGGCGCGGGAAACCACTTCATCGAGGTTCAGCGGGTGGAACAGATATACGACGGTGAAGCCGCCGACGCCTTCGGGGTCTTCGAAGGGCAGTTGTGCCTGATGATCCACTCCGGCTCACGCGGCCTGGGGCATCAGATATGCACCGAGCAGGTCAAGCTCATGGCCGGCGCCTCCCGCCGGGCGGGAATAACCCTGCCCGACCGGCAACTGGCCTGCGCCCCCATAGACAGTCCCGAGGGCCGTGATTACTACGCCGCCATGGCGGCGGCGGTCAACTTTGCCCGTACCAACCGCCAGGTGCTGACCCATCTGGCACGGCGCTCATTCGAACACATCTTCAACTCTTCGGCGGAGCGGCTGGGACTGGATCTGGTATATGACGTCTCCCACAATATGGCCAAATTCGAGGAGCACGAGGTAGACGGAGTTAACCAGACCCTTTGCGTTCACCGAAAAGGCGCCACCCGCTCCTTTCCCGCCGGCCATCCCAGTGTTCCGGAGAGATACCGCGCCGTGGGACAGCCGGTCATAGTCCCCGGCGATATGGGCACCGCCCCCTACCTGCTCAAGGGGACCGAGACAGCCATGTCGCTGAGTTTCGGTTCCACCTGTCACGGCGCCGGCAGGGTCATGGGCCGCCGCGCCGCCAGACGGGTGATAAACGGCCATCAACTGAAGACGCGGCTGGAATCCGAGGGCATCACCGTCCGCGCCGGCCGCACATCGGCCCTGGCGGAGGAGGCTCCGGAAGCTTACAAGGACATCGACGAGGTGGTGGAGACCTGCCACCGGGCGGGGCTGTCGCAAAAGGTCGCCCGTCTCCGGCCTCTGGGTGTGGTGAAGGGTTAGACCTAAAGCAGTGTCGGCTTGCGCATGTCGCTGCAGGCACATCCATAGCCGTCATCGACGGCGTCGATGGCTTTGAGGATTATGCGTGCCTGGGTCAGAGCGTCTTCTGCGAATATCTCGCTGAGCAGATCGTGGTCCCAGTCTTCCACCACGCCCTCGGCATAGTTCACCACCAGATAGAGAGCCGCGTAACAGGCACCGATGTCCCTCGCCATCCATACTTCGGGACACATGCTCTGACCGATGACGTCACCATACGGCTGCATCATGCGGATCTCGGCACGGCTTTCGAAACGGGGCCCTTCAGTGACCACGCAGGTGCCGCGTCCGAATACGCGGCCGCGGGCTTCGCCCGCGGCCGCCCCGGTCAGAGAGGCGGCCAGCACGGCGCACACCGGCTTCCTCATGATGAGCAGGTTGCCGCTGGCGACCGGCTCGGGGTCGCGGTGGGTGGTGAGGTCGACGAAATCATCGGGGATAACCAAATCCCTGGGGTCCAGCAACGGGTTGAGGCTGCCCACGCCCGCCTCGGAGACGATACGGCGGACACCCGCCTGCGCCAGGACATGGAAGACCTGACGTGACGCTTCGCCGCGGCTGACCCCCTGCCGCCACCCGTGCAAGGGAACGGTCAGGCACCTTTTGCCGCCGGGTGTATCAAACAGGGTGAAGGGTGAGGAATCGCCTGCGGGGGTCTTAAAAACCAGCCCGCCCTCGATCACCTTGCCGCCGGCGTCCGCTGGGAAGGAACATCCGCGCGTACCGGAACCGCCGATCACCGCCCAGGCGGCGTCAGGGATTGCGGCGCCGCTCACGGCGTAGGGTCGAACAGGAGCCGCTCCACCTGCAGGTGCAGATGGTTGCCCTCGTCGTAGGTATACTCTTCCAGCTGCTGGGAATAGCAGCTGTCCATTTTCCTGACGGTGCCCAGGCGGGTCACCCCTGCCTTGACCGGTTGCCCCAAAGAGGCCACGTTGTTGTCCATGTGGGTGAGAACGACCACAAAGTTCGCCTGGTCCTTGGGGGTGATCCGCACCTCGGTGTCCGGGCACTGCCCGCGCAACTCGTAGGACCTGATAGCCTCGACCTTTCCGTCCACCGGCGCGTAAACCACCGTACCCGCCGGTGCGCCTACATCCATACCCTGGGTGGAGACGCCGAACTTGCCGCTGTCATCCATGATGAAATATCCGGGTCCGTCACCGCCGGCGATGGCCTGTCCCAGCCCCTTCTCGAATACGGTGCCGTTGATGCGGGTTCCCTGGGGCTCGAGATTGATGATGTCATCACTGTTCACCGGATGATAACCGACGGCCGTGACCTCGTCCTGGTAGACGGGCAACATCAACTGTATCCCGCCGGCGCGCGCCAGCGTCAGCGGCTCCGGCAGCTTGGTTGTCGCCACCACCCTGGACGCCGAAACGGTCTGTTCATCAAGAAGGGGTGAGGAAGACGCCCTCGAAGATAGGATGGTGAAAGCAAATGCCACCAGCGCCAGGGTGGTCATAGCCGCAAGAAAGGCCACGGAATGCCACCGGTATCGATACCTGGCGGTAGGCCGCGGCCGTAGAGTGTGGGGCTCTGTAGCCATCGTTAACACAATACCATCTGCATTGGGAATTTCAACCCCACAAGTGACATTTGTAACTAGGTTTACGGCAGCAGGCGCGCCTGAAGGACCGGCGGGGACAGCCTCCACAGTATTATATGTATTATATGTATTCACCGGGGTCGACAAGCCCGCTAAGCTGGTATTATATGGTCGCCCGGGTGCATATCAATGAAAGGAGCAGTCAGCCGGTGAAGATAGTCATCCCCAGATGGGTCCAGATGGTAGGACTGCCGCTGCTGGTGCTGCTGCTCTGGTTCTCCATCGGCATATTCAGCCAGGTGCTGTTCATCTTCCTGAGCGCCATGCTCATCGCCTTCACACTGAATCCCCTGGTGAAGCGGCTGGAGAAGATGAAATTTCCCCGCTATCTGGGCGTCCTGCTGGTATTCCTGTTCTTCATCTCCATCATCGTAACCATATTCATACTGGTCATACCTCCCGCCATCGAACAGCTGCAGGAGCTCATAGACAAGCTGCCGTTCTATGTGACGGAAGCGGGCGACAAGATCGATTCCTGGAAAGCCGGCCTGGAGAGGCTCAACCTGCCCTTCGACGTCAGCACCCAGGGAGACAAGCTGGTGGAACGGGTAGAGGAATACGTGGCCAACCTGGGCTCGAAGGCGGTCTCCTTCTCCATCAACGTCATCAGCGCCCTGGCACAGATACTCCTGGTGATGGTCATCTCCATCTACATGCTGCTGGATACCCGGCGCATAAGCCGCGGTGTCCACCGGCTGTTTCCCCGCCGCAACCAGGCGGACGCGGACGAACTTATCAGGTCCAGCCAGAGGGCCGTCACCCACTGGGTGATCGCCCAGTCCCTGCTCAGCCTGCTGGTGGGAGTGAGCACCGGCGTGGGCATCTGGCTGCTGGATGTGGTGGGCATCTGGCCCGAAGGTTCACAATACGCCATCTTCTTCGGCGCCTGGGCCGGCCTTACGGAGATAATGCCGTATATCGGTCCCATCCTGGGAGCGACGCCGCCGGTGGTCGTGGCTTCGTTCTCATCGTTCTGGGCCATGCTGGCGGTCATCATCCTGTTCATCGTCATCCAGCAGCTGGAAGGCAATGTACTGGTGCCCAACATCATGGGCTCCATCGTCGGCGTCCACCCCCTGGTGGTCATCTTCGCCGTGCTGGCGGGGGGGCAGCTGCATGGTGTCGCCGGCATGGTCATGGCCCTGCCGCTGGTAGCTCTGATCAGGGAGGTGGTGGTGTTCATCAAGCCGCGGGTGATGCTGGAGAAGGCATCCGCCGTGGAGGCGACCGAGGAGGACGCCGGACCATGATAAGGCAGGGATGAAACCACGCGAATGAAGCTTTCCCGGGTAATGAAGGAAACTCCTGTCATCCGGCAGGATGCTGAAGGCAGCATGGAGGTCACCGGCCTCGCTTATGACTCCCGCCAGGTGCGGGACGGGGTGCTGTTCTTTGCCATAGACGGTTTCAAGGCCGACGGACATGATTTCATCGGCGCCGCCAGGAAGGCGGGAGCGGTGGCGGCGGTGACCGGCCGCTGGGTGGAAGACGCCCGGCTTCCCCAGATACAGGTTACCAACGTGCGGCTCGCCATGGCGTCCGCTGCCGCCCGCTTCTACAACCATCCCTCCCGCCGGCTGACCCTGGTGGGGGTAACCGGCACCAACGGCAAGACCACCACCACCTATCTGCTGGACTCCATCATGAGAGCGGCCGGAAGGCGCACGGGCATCATCGGCGGCGTTGAATACCGCATCGGCGATCACACCGAAGCGGCAACGCGAACCACTCCCGAGGCCGTTGACAGCCAAAGGATGCTGGCCCGGGCACTGGAACAGGGCGTAGATTCCGTGGTCATGGAGGTCTCCTCCCATGGCATAGAGCTGCACCGGGTCGAGACTATGGAGTTCGATGTGGCGGTGTTTACCAACCTCAGCCCGGACCACCTGGACCTGCACGGTGACATGGAACAGTACTTCGCCAGCAAGCACCGTCTGTTTGCGGCCCGTGGTGAGCAGGACGTTACCAGGACGTCGGCTGCGGGAGGGAACAGGCGGCCCAGGGCGGTGGTCAACACCGATGACGGCTACGGACGGCGCCTGGCCGCCGGCACCGGCGGAGACACCGTGACTTTCGGCCTGGGCGAGGGCGCCATGGTCAGGGCCACGGACATGGAATACTCGGGTTGGGAGACATCCTTCACGCTGGTCACCCCGGCCGGCAGGGTGGCGGTGACGGTGAAGCTGCCGGGCAGGTTCAACCTGTATAACAGCCTGGCTGCCGCCGCGGCCGCCGCCGCCCTGGATATCCCCCTTCAGCATATCGCCGGCGGTCTGGCGCAAGCGGCAGGCGTTTCCGGCCGCTTCCAGCAAGTGCGGACGGACGCACCTTTCCGGGTGATAATAGATTACGCCCACAATGAGGCAGGCCTGACCGTGGCCCTGGAAACCGCCAGGCGCATTACGCCGGGGCGCCTGATAGCTGTCTTCGGCTGCCCGGGAGAAAGAGACCGGGAGAAAAGACCGGGGATGGGAGCCATAGCCGGAGAGCAGTCCGATCTGGCCATCCTCACCACCGACGACTGCTACGCCGAGGACCCGGACACCATCCTTGACGAGGTCGAGGCCGGCCTGGTCTCCTCCGGCGGCTCGTACCAGCGGCTTCGTGACCGGCGCCGGGCCATCGAAGCCGCCGTCGGCTCCGCCGGCCCGGGCGACACAATCCTGATCGCCGGCAAGGGGCACGAACAGCACCAGATTATGGCGGACGGACCCCATCCCTTCAGTGACCGCGAGGTGGTGCTGGCGGCTATCGCCGCCGGTATTACCTGACCGGCCGCCGCCCCGCAGGCCCGGAATTTTTTTCACGCTGTTTGCGGATTCTTCATCCTGAAGGCAGCCGCACCCCATTGCATAACCACCGTTTCGGTGGTATCTTCACTCCGTCGCCAGTGATGACAACAGTTACCAGTAGAGAGTGGAGGCGGTGCAGATGCGGCAGCGGTCGTTGTTCCCTGGAATCGTCCTTTTTTTTCTGTCCCTGTTCTTTTCCACCCTGGGTTCCACGACGGCATCAGCAGCTCCTCCGCCGTCTCCGCCGCCCGGCAAGCTGGCCTGGCCGGCGGACGGGGGCATCGCCGCCGGCTGGAGCCTCTCCCCGGCGACGGACCGCGGACACCGGGGCATAGATATCGATACTGCGCCCGGCTCGCCGGTAACGGCGGCAGCCACGGGGGTGGTGGCCTTCGTCGGTTATACCCCGGCGGAAGGGGGAGGCCTTACCATCGCCATCGAACACCAGGGCGGTCTGAGAAGCACGTACCTTCAACTGGACGCCGCTGTGGTAGCCACAGGCCAGACCGTATCCCGGGGAGAGATACTGGGCAGGGCCGGCGGCAGGCCGCTCCACTTCGGACTAAAGTCCTTCCCGCCGCAACGCCAGAGCGGTATATACCTCAACCCCCTGGATTATCTTCCCGCCAGAGAGAAGGACGCATCCGTTACCAGCACCGGACAGGCCGAGCCGGGACATACGGTCCTGCCGCTCGAACCGGGGAGCCCGGACGCCTTCCCCGGACCGCCCCCGGCGGCGATGCCGGCCTCGCCCGCCGGCGGGGCCGCCGCCGCTGAACCATCAGCGGCCCTAACCCCGCCCCCTCCACCGGCACCTCATAGTCCGCCCGTTGCCGTCGCCGGCCGCTCCCCCGTATCCGCGTCCAACCCGTCCCTTTCCCTGGTCCTGGTCCTCCCCCCCGCCCATCCACCCCCTCTGCCCCAGTC
>CAJVWY010000008.1 GCA_913009925.1 uncultured bacterium | reverse complement strand
CCTACGTTCTCACTGACGGCAGGGTGGTTCCACATTCTCTGGTTCATGGCGGGACAGACGACCACGGGACAGTCCATGACAAGGTACGTGGTCAACAGAAGGTTGTCGGCGATGCCCGCCGCCATCTTGCCGATTGTATTGGCGGTCGCCGGCGCTATCACCAGCAGGTCGCTGTCCGAGAGGTCGATATGAGTGAAGCCGGGGGACTCGTCCGCGGTGAAGTCGAATTGCTCCACTGCCACCGGATGTCCACTGAGGGCCGCCATAGCCGCTTCGCCGATAAAATGCCCAGCGGCGGACGTCATTACCACGCGGACATCGTGTCCGGCACGGCGCAGCAACCGCAACAGTTCAACTGACTTGATGGCGGCGATACTGCCAGTGACTCCCAGGACGATTTTTTTACCTGAAGATTCCATGGCCGCGCATTCACCGCCCTATGGCGCTCCCGTCAGACGCGGTAACGATATGAGATCTTGCCTGACGCTATCTCCTCCAGAGCGATAGTGAGGATATTCTTGCTGCGAGTGTCAACCAATGGCGGCGGCACGTCGTCGATACTGCCTTCCTCACGGTTGCGGTAGTAGTTGTTTATCTGCCGCGCCCGCTTGGCCGCCATGACCACCAGCGCATACTTGGAGTCCACCTTCTCCAGCAATACATCGATTCTTGGCTTGTTCAAGTCTTTCCTCCCTCCAGGCAAGCCCTGATCTTCTGTTCCAGTTCATCGGCTGCCCTGTCTATATCATCGTTGATTACAATGTAGTCAAATTTCTCCTGCAACGCAAGTTCTTCCCCAGCGCGGGCGAGCCTGGTCTCTATCTCCGCCGAGATCTCCGTATCACGGCCGATGAGACGCTTTCTCAACTCATCGAACGAGGGCGGCGCGATGAAGAAAAGCACCGCTTCCGGCATCTGGCGGCGCACTGCCATGGCGCCTTCGACCTCGATCTCCAGAATCACGTTACGGCCAGACTCCAGGTTCCGCTCCACCTCGCTCCGCAAAGTACCGTACAGGTTCGAACCGTAGCGTACGTGTTCGATGAAATCGCCGCGGCGCACACGCTCCTCGAATTCCTCACGGGAGAGAAAGAAGTACTCCCGCCCATCCTTCTCATGCTGGCGCCTGGGCCTGGTAGTGGCTGAACGGGCGAGGCAGGTCTTTTCCAGGCGCGGCAGGACCTTACTGATCAAAGTCCCCTTGCCGACCCCGGAGGGACCGGAAATTACCAGAAGTTTCCCTTTCCGCACAGGAATACGGCTCCGTTCAGGAGCGAAAAAAGGCGACCAACTCCCGCCTCTGCCGCTCAGAAAGGCCGCTGACGGTCTTATTGGGGCTGATGCGGCAATGGTTCAGTACCTTGGTGGATTTAACCTTGCCGCAATTGGGGATGGCCAGCAGCACATCCACGACCTTGGCGGTCTTGATGTACTCCGGCGGATCGTCCAATATCTCGTCGATCTTGACGATCCCCTGCTTCAAGTCCTTCTTCAGGCGGGCCCTCTTGGAGCGGATCTCATTAGCGCGCTGTAGTGCTTCGAGACGCTGTTCCAGGGTCCTTGCCGGGGTTGTCGATGTCGGTTCGGAAGGAGGCATCAGTCGGTATTATATGGGCTGATAGACGACCTTTGCAAGATGAATTCCCCGATTACGATTCTATGACGCATTTCCTTTAACGGATATTCTCCATTTGTGATATTTTTTAATCATTAGCGTGCTGTTTATCCAAGATTACACCATGAAAGGATCATAATGACAAAGGTACCAAGGATCAGATACATCATCATCGTCCCGATCCTGCTGGCCCTGATGTCCTGGGCTGGATGTGGTGGCCAGGATGTGGTGACCAGGACCTTCAAAGCCACGCCGCCCCGGGACATCAAGAGCGTCCTGAACGACTTCGATAATCTCGAGGCGACTATCGAAGTATCCCAGAACGGCCAGACGATCGTCATCTGGTCCCAAAAAAACGGGAACTGGCGCTGGCAGGATCCGGCGGATCCGGACCATTATGTGATCTATAACGCCTCCATGGGAACGGCCTGGGAAGTCCAGGGCGGTTCAGCCAGCGTGATTACCGGTACGGAAGGCCTTTGGAAAGCCAAAAGCCCATCATCTTTTATGAGGAACTACGCGTTAACCTCCGGTACCATAACAGGAAAAACGATTGAAATCAGATATCCGTTTGGCATGATAACCTTCGAATTCCTGGGGCCGAAGAACCTCCCCAGCAAGATGGTAATCGAGGAGGAAAACGTGGAGACGAAAGTACTTGAATATACCTATACCAATGTCGACGATGTGCCGGATAGTATGTTTGAATTGCCCCCGGATGTAGTAATATCCCAGTAAGGCGATATCGCTTCCGGTCAAGCGACTGATATTAAAAACGCTACAAAGGGAGAGAAATGGAAAAGAGATCACCGTTGATAATCGCTGCGACCGCCCTGGCCCTGCTGGTTATGCTGGCCTGGGCCGGCTGCGGCGGCGGCGATAGCGGCACGGCTACGGAAGGCAGTGCGACTGATAATGCAGCCACTGCGGATACGGACACCACGGAAAGCAGCACCGGTTCGGGCACTCCAGGCAACTTCCAGAACCAGATGAACGAACTGGAGGACCTGGAGGCCACTGTGGAGGTCTCGCAGAACGGTGAAGTGCTGGTCATCTGGTCGCAGAAACAGGGGAGCTGGCGCTGGCAGGACCCTACCGACGAAACTTCCTATGTAATCTATAACAACGTCCAGGACAAGCTGTGGATAGTGGACGGAAATACAGCCACCGAGTCATCCGGCGTGGGCGCCCAGGGCCAATCCTGGTGGGGGATGAGCCCCGCGGCCATGTTGCAGGCGTTCGCCCTGTTCCCCGGCAGTCAGTCCGGTGATACATGGCAGATAAACGTACCCGGCGGTGGCAGCGTCACCATCGAGCTGAAAGGACCCCAGGGACTGCCTACCAAGATGGAAGTCAAGGCCCCGGGCGAAGAAGATGAGGTTATTGAGTTCGCTTACAAGAATGTAGGCAACGTCCCGGATGACCTGTTCATTCTGCCGTCCAGTGTGACCGTTACGGAACTGTCGGACATCGAAGGACTGGAAAATATACAGGTGCCGGACGTGAACATTCCCAACAGGTAAAGCAGGACGGAAAAAAAAAGCAGATCCCTCGCTTCGCTCGGGATGACAATGGTAAGGTGAGTGGTGACAGGGATGTCTCAGTATTCCCTAGTGTGCCCGGCCCACCAGTTCCCCCGGGGTGGCGATGTCACGCAGCTCCATCTGGTGTTCCAGCTCCTGCACCAGTGATACTGCCAGCAGCGGGTCGCGGAAACAGGCGGTGCCCACGGCCACGGCGGTAGCGCCGGCCGCCAGAAACTCCAGCACGTCGTTGGCGCTGGTGACGCCGCCCATACCGATCACCGGCACATCCAGCTCGCGGCTTATGAGATAGACGGCGCGCAAGGCCACCGGCTTTATCGCCGGTCCGGAAAGGCCGCCGGTGACGTGTCCCAGCGCCGGCCTCAGGGTCCAGGGATCCAGAGCCATGCCGTGCACGGTGTTGATCACCGAAAGACAGTCGGCCCCCGCCTCGACCGCCGCCCGCGCCAGGACCAGGATATCGGTGACATTGGGAGTCAGCTTGACGATGAGGAACTTGCCGGTGGCGGCCCGTGCCTGCGCTGTGGCGCTCGCCGTGAGAAACGGGTCGCAGCCCAGTGCTTTCCCGTCCAGCTCCACGTTGGGACATGAAATATTAAGCTCCAGCGCCGCCACCTCGTCCCGCCCATCCAGTAAACCGGCACAACGGCCATAACCGTTGGTCTCCTCGGCGGCGATGCTGGCGATCAGCGGCACCGGCAGCCTTCCCAGCCGCGGCAGGTCATCGGCGATGAAGGCCTCTATCCCCTTGTTGGCCAGACCGATGGAGTTGAGCAGACCGGCGGCCGTCTCGTAGAGCCTGTGCGGTGGATTGCCCTCACGCGGCTTCAAAGTGACTGTCTTGGGCACATAGGCGGCAAAGGGGAAATCGGTAAACAGGTCCGCCGCCAGCACACGGTCCGCCGCCAGCACATCGAAGGTCCCGGAGGCGTTGATTACCGGGTGGCGCAACCGCAACGGCCCCAGTGACGACTCCATGTTCACCGCCATTCCAGCTCACCTGCCCGGAATACAGGTCCCTGGTTACAGGCGCACCGGTACTCGCCGCCGGCCCGGACCACGCAGCCCTGACAGGCGCCGACGCCGCATGCCATGTGGGCGGCCACCGATACCTGGGCGTCGGCGCCGTACTCCCGTGCCGTCTCAACAGCGGCTCGCATCATGGCGCCAGGGCCACAGACGAACAGCTCCGCTTCGGCGGCGGCGGGGCCCAGATCGGTGAGGCACTCCACCAGCAACTCGCTGACCATGGCCTTGCGGCCCATGGTTCCGTCCTCGGTACAGATATCCACATCCACATCGCGGAACAGTTCGGCCGCCACTGCCTGTACCCGTGTCTTGAAACCCAGCTGGCAGCGTACATCACGGCCCCGCCCGGCCAGTGTCCCGGCCAGCAGCGCCAGCGGCGCCATCCCCACGCCGCCACCGACGATCACAGCCGTCCCCTCCCCCGACAGGTCAAAACCGTTACCCAGGGGGCCCAGGACACTGTAGCGGTCACCAACCCTGGCATCCGTCAGCACCACGGTCCCCTTCCCCACCGGCTCGACAAGAACCTTCACCAGGTCCGCTTCCACAGCGTGAATGCCCATGGGGCGGGGCAATAAAGGGTCCAGCGCCGGACCCGACTGCCTGATCATGACGAACTGGCCCGGCCGCGCCACCGCGGCTATCTCACCGGCGACGAAAGCAATCAGGTGGTAGGCGCCCACGGTCCGGCTTTCCACCACGGGGCACTGGTAAAGGTCAGCTTGAGCGGGAACGGTTTCCATGCAGCTCCTGCAAGTTAAGGATCTGAACGCCGGGGTCGCGGCTGGCCTCGATGGCTGCCACCGTCGCCTCAGCGCCGGCCATGGTGGTGATGCAGGGGATATTGGTCCTGAGCGTCGCCCGGCGGATCTCATAACCGTCGGCATGGGCGCCCCGGCCCCTGGGGGTGTTTATCACACCGTCCACCTTGCCGGTGAGGATCATATCCACCACGTTGGGTTTACCCTCGGTAAACTTGCGCACCGGCTCCGCCATGACGCCGGCGTCTTCCAGCGCCTCCGCGGTCCCCGAGGTGGCCAATATGTGGAAACCCAGGTCCCTGAGCCGCTCGCCCAGTTTGACGGCCTGGGGCTTATCGGCGTCGCAGATACTCATGAACATGGTGCCATGATCGGGAAGCTTCTGCCCCGCGGCGTCCTGGGCCTTGGCGAAGGCGATGGGGAAGGAGGTGGCGATCCCCATCACCTCTCCGGTGGATTTCATCTCCGGCCCCAGGGTGGTATCCGCCCCCGGCAGCCGCGAAAAGGGCAACACCGCTTCCTTGACGGTAAAATGCGTATATTTCGGGGAGTCAGGCAGATCCATGGCGGCCAGCTTCTCCCCCAGGATGACCCGCGTAGCCACTTTTGCCAGGGGGATGCCCGTGGACTTGCTGACATAGGGAACGGTGCGCGAGCCGCGCGGATTGGCCTCCAGCACATAGACCTCGTCATCCTTGATGGCGTACTGGATATTGACCAGCCCCACTACGCCCAGCTCCAGAGCCAGCCCCGTCGTGTGCTCGTTCACTTTCTCCAGAAGTTCCCGGGAAAGGGAATAGGCGGGGATGACGCAGGCGCTGTCGCCGGAATGGACGCCCGCCTCCTCTATATGCTGCATGATGGCGCCTACAAATACCTGCTTGCCGTCGCAGACGGCGTCCACATCGATCTCCATGGCGTCCTCCAGGAACTTGTCCAGCAGGATGGGGTGCTTGGGTGACGCCTGCACCGCCTCTTCGATATAGCGCTCCAGGTCCTGGCGGCTGTAGACGATCTCCATGGCGCGCCCGCCCAGCACGTAAGAAGGCCGCACCAGCAGCGGGAAGCCGATCTCCGCGGCTATCTCCAGCGCCTCCTCGCGGCTGCGAGCGGTGCCATAGGGCGGATGGGCGATGCCCAGCTTGCGCAGCACCTGACCGAAGCGACCCCGGTCCTCGGCCAGGTCGATGGCCTCCTGGGGCGTCCCCAGGATAGGCACTCCGGCCTGCTGCAGCCCGTCGGCTATCTTCAGAGGTGTCTGCCCGCCGAACTGGACTATGACCCCTTTGGGACGTTCGTTCTCCACTATATTCAGTACATCTTCAAGGGTCAGCGGCTCGAAGTACAGGCGGTCCGAAATGTCGTAGTCGGTGCTGACCGTCTCCGGGTTGCAGTTGACCATGATGGCCTCGTAGCCACACTCGCGGCAGGTCATCACCGCGTGCACGCAGCAGTAATCGAACTCTATGCCCTGGCCGATGCGGTTGGGGCCGCTGCCGAGGATGATGACCTTGTCCTTCGGCGAAGGCTCCGCCTCGTTCTCGCTGTCGTAGCAGGAATAGAAATAGGGAGTCTGCGCCTCGAACTCGGCGGCGCAGGTATCCACCGACTTATAGACCGGACGGATATCCATATCCAGCCGGGCGTCGCGGACCTCCGCTTCGGTCGATCCGGCGAAAGCCGCGATGGCGGCATCAGCGAAACCGGTCTGCTTGGCCATCCTCAGATCGTTAGCGCCGTAACCTTCCAGGGGGCGGTTCCGGAGATACCCCTCACGCCGGATGATCTCCTCGAACTCCCTGAGGAACCAGGGGTTGATGCGGGTGGCGTCCTCTATCTCACCGACGGAGACGCCCCGCCGGAGCAGTTCGAATACAAGATCGTAGCGCTCGGCGCAGGGAGTAGCGATGGCCGTGAGCATATCGTCGGTGCCGGCGCCGCTGTCCATCTTCACGTCCAGCTCGCGCGAGCGCATGGACTTCATGAACGCCTCCTTGAAGGTGCGGCCGATAGCCATGTTCTCACCCACACTCTTCATGTGGGTGGTCAGCACCGCATCCACCTTGGGGAACTTCTCGAAGGCCCAGCGCGGCGTCTTGACCACCACGTAATCGATTGTGGGCTCGAAGCAGGCAGGGGTCTTGCGGGTGATGTCGTTGGGAATCTCGTCCAGGGTGTACCCCACCGCCAGCCGCGCGGCGATCTTGGCTATGGGGAAGCCGGTGGCCTTGGAAGCCAGCGCCGAACTGCGCGAGACGCGCGGGTTCATCTCGATGACCACGATCTCCTCGGTCTCGGGATTGACGGCGAACTGGATATTGGAGCCGCCGGTCTCCACGCCTATCTCGCGGATGATGGCCAGGGAAGCGTCCCGCAAACGTTGGTATTGCACATCGGTCAGAGTCTGGGCCGGCGCCACAGTGATGCTGTCACCTGTGTGGACCCCCATGGGGTCGATATTCTCGATGGAACAGACGATGACCACGTTATCGGCGCTGTCGCGCATCACTTCCAGCTCGAATTCCTGCCAGCCCATCACCGATTCCTCCAGAAGAACCTGGCCGATGGGACTGGCGGTTACACCATCATCCACGGCGGCGCAGAAGGAATCCAGGTCATTGGCCACCCCGCCCCCGTGGCCGCCCAGGGTAAAGCTGGGCCTGACGATGATGGGCAAGGTTAGCTTCTCCAGTTTCTGGCAGGCCTCCTTGACCGACCTGGCCAGGTCGCTGCGGGGCACCCTGAGGCCGATGCGCTCGATTGCCTGCCTGAAGAGGTCACGCTCCTCGGCCTGGCGGATGGCGTCATAGTCGGCGCCGATGAGCTTGACGCCATACCGGTCCAGCACTCCCGCTTCCTGGAGGCCGATGGCCAGGTTGAGCGCCGTCTGGCCACCCAGTGTCGGCAGCAGGACGTCAGGTCTCTCCTTCTCGATGATGGCCGTCACCGTGGGCACGTTCAACGGCTCTATGTAGGTGCGTGTGGCGAAATCGGGATCGGTCATGATGGTGGCCGGGTTGGAGTTGACCAGGATGACCTCGAATCCCTCTTCCAGCAGCACCGTGCAGGCCTGGGTTCCGGAATAGTCGAACTCGCAGGCCTGGCCGATGACGATGGGCCCGGAGCCGATAAGCAGGATCTTGTCGATATCCGTGCGGCGCGGCATCAGGACATCAGCCTGGCGAACTCGTCGAACAGATAATGGGAATCATGGGGGCCGGGGCTGGCCTCGGGGTGATACTGTACGGAAAAGGCGGGTACCTCGCGGCAGCGGATACCCTCCACCGTGCCGTCGTAAAGGTTAAGGTGACTGATGGTGGCCGTGCCGGAATCGGTATCGAGCATGAGGTCTTCCGGGGGCGGCGCCTCGAAAAAGGTCTTGCCGGAAGAGGCCCGCTCAAGTCTTTCGCTCACGGCGGCAGGCGGCGCCACCGCGAAACCATGGTTCTGTGAGGTTATCTCCACCTTGCCCGACTCCAGGTCCTTCACGGGATGGTTGGCGCCCCGGTGCCCGAACTTGAGCTTGTAGGTCTCCAGTCCCAACGCCAGGCAGAGTATCTGGTGGCCCAGGCAGATGCCGAAGACGGGCAGCTGTCCCAGCAGACGCCGTACCGTGTTCACCGCGTAATCCAGCGGCGCCGGGTCGCCCGGTCCGTTGGAAAGGAAGACCCCGTCGGTTCCGAGGGCCAGGATCTCGTTGGCATGGGTGTGGGCCGGCAGGATGGAGACATTGCAGCCGGCGGCCCCCAGGTTCTTGATGATGGAACGCTTGACGCCGAAATCGAGTACCGCCACCCGCTTCTTGCCCCGCAGGAACTCCAGGTCATAACGCTCATCGCAGGTGACTTCCGCGGCCAGGTCCCGCCCGGCCATGGACGGCGTCTCCCTGATCCTGGCCGCTATATCTTTTTCATCGAAATCGCCCCAGTAGGCACAGGCGCGCATGGCGCCCCGGCTGCGGATGCGCCGGGTGAGCGCCCGGGTATCGATACCGCTGACGCCGGTGATGCCCCGCTCCGCCAGCCAGTCGACCCACCCCTGTTCAGCGGTGCAGTTGCGGTCCAGATTGTGAGCCTCGCGGGTGATGACGGCGCGTGAATGCACCTCTCCCGATTCACTGGAGATCCTGTTCACGCCGTAGTTGCCGATCAGCGGATAGGTGAAAGTCACCATCTGTCCGTGGTAGGAAGGGTCGGTAACCACCTCCTGGTAGCCGGTCATGGCGGTATTGAACACCACCTCGCCGAAGACGGCTCCGGGAACGCCGAAGCCATGGCCGCGATAGACGGCGCCGTCCTCCAGGACTACGGCGGCAGGGAAACCTGGGGTCGCCTGCCTGCTAGACATCATCTTCCCTGAAAGCCACGCGGCCGGCGGCGACAGTCAGCCGCACCTGTCCCTTGACCCTTCGCCCGGCGAAGGGCGTGTTGCGCGACTTGCTCCGGAACCGGTCCGGTTCGATGTTGAATTCCGCTTGCGTGTCCACCAGGCAGAGGTTGGCTTCCTCGCCCTCGGCGATGGCCGGCAGCGGCAGGCCGAACGCCCGCGCCGGGTTGGCGGACATGGCCGTCACCAGCGTCTCCAGCGGCACATCGCCGCCCTCGACCAGTTCCGTGTACAGCATGGCAAAGGCGGTCTCCAGGCCGATGACGCCGAAGGGGGCCTCCTCGAAGGGGACCTCCTTCTCCTGTCCGGCGTGGGGAGCGTGGTCGGTACCGACACAATCGATGGTTCCCCCGGCCAGGGCCGCTACCAGGGCCCGGCGGTCATCCTCGCCCCTGAGCGGCGGGTTCATCTTGAAACCGGCATCGAGGCCACGCACCGCCTCGTCACTGAGCAACAGATGGTGCGGCGTGGCCTCGCAGGTTACGGTGGCGCCCCTGTCGCGGGCCGCCCGGATTATCCCCAGCGACCCGGCACAGCTCACATGGGCCACGTGAACACGGGCGCTTTCAAAGACGGCTATATCCAGGTCCCGGGCCACGGCGGCCGTCTCGGCGACACAGGGTATGCCCGCCAGGCCCAGCTCCGCCGAGACCCCGCCCTCATTCATATGCCCCCGGTCCGACAGGGTCAGATCCTCACAATGCAGGCTGAGTGGCAACCCCACCAGCTCCGCAGCCCT
This sequence comes from uncultured bacterium, assembly GCA_913009925.1. Lineage (GTDB taxonomy): Bacteria > Actinomycetota > Thermoleophilia > BMS3ABIN01 > BMS3ABIN01 > BMS3ABIN01. The sequence goes on along the minus strand of CAJVWY010000008.1, from coordinate 4,005 downwards.
GAACGCCGCCCGGAGCAGGCCGCCGCTGGCCACCGGACCGCCATCGTCGGTGAAGGCCACGGCGCCGGCGTCGGCCAGGTCCCACATGTCACTCAGGCGTTCGCCGCCCAGCCTGCGGCTGATGGCGCCCATGAAGGCGACCCGCACCACGGCCTCGGCCTCCGCCTGCTCGACAAGGGACTGAAGTACGGCGGCGTTGTCGACCACCGGATCGGTGTTGGGCATGGCGTACACCGCCACGTAGCCACCGGCGGCGGCGGCGCGGGTGCCGCTGGCGATGTCCTCTTCATCCTCACGTCCGGGGACGCGCAGATGCGCATGGGGGTCCACGAATCCCGGGAGCAGCAGGCAGCCGTCCGCTTTAAGCACCTGGCCGGTCTTTCCCTTTCCCGCTGATCTGCCTATCTTGGCTATCATCCCTTTTTCCAGGACGACGTCGGCCGTAGCGTCCAGTCCCTGTACGGGATCGAACACCCGGGCGCCCCTGATTATCATGGTGGCTTTCGTGCCTTTTTTGGCTATCGTTGCTTTCAAGGCTTCATCCCACCGCCCGGATATTCTTAATATCCGCGCCGGCCCGGTCTTCCCCGGCGGCGCCGGCTTTCGGCGACTCCGCCGAAGCCGCGGCGCTATCAACGATGATGCGATACATGATGGCCATGCGCACCGCCAGCCCCGCCTCCACCTGCTGCAGAATGAGGTTCTCGCCGGAATCGGCCAGCTCCGCCTCGATCTCCACCCCGCGGTTGATGGGTCCGGGATGCAGCACCCGCTGGTCGCCGCTGATATGACGCAACCCCACGCAGTAGCGGGCGATATATTCACGAAGCGAAGGGATCATGCCGGTATCCCCATGCCGTTCCTTCTGCATCCTCAGCAGGTAGATGACATCCACGCCAGCCAGGGCGTCCAGGCTATAGGCGACCTCGGCGCCCAGAGACTCCACACCGCGCGGCAGCAGCGGCGGCGGCGCTATGAGCGTCACCTTCATCCCCATCTTCCGGAAGCCGGCGATGTTGGAGCGGGCCACGCGGCTGTGGAGGATATCCCCCACTATCGCCACCTTGAGGCCGTCCAGCTCTCCGTATTCCTGCTTCAGGGAGAAGATGTCCAGCAGGCACTGGGTGGGATGGCCGCCCTTGCCGTCGCCGGCGTTGATTACATGGGCGTCGGTATAGCGGGCGACAAAGGCGGGCGCCCCCACATGGGGATGGCGGATGACAATGATGTCCGGGCCGTAAGCGTTGAGGGTGAGCACCGTGTCTTTGAGCGATTCGCCCTTGCCCACGGCGCTGGAGTCGGCCTTGACGTTGATAACATCCGCTGAAAGCCGTTTGCCGGCCAGTTCGAAGGAGGTGCTGGTACGGGTGCTCTTCTCGTAGAAAAGGTCGATGACAGTGCGCCCGCGCAGCGTGGGCACCTTCTTGATATCCCGCTTGGGCAGCTCCAGGAAATCCTTGCGGGCGGTCGCCAGAATGGACTCCATCTCCTCGCGGGAGAGGTCGTTGATCGACAGCAGATGCTTATTCATCTTCCACCGCCTCCAGTACCACCTCGTCCACCCCATCGACCTCCCGCAGGCGCACATTGATGCGCTGATCCTGGGAGGTGGGGAGGTTCTTGCCGACAAAGTCCGGTCTGATGGGAAGCTCACGGTGGCCGCGATCCACCAGCACCGCCAGCTGTATCTGCGACGGGCGGCCGTAATCGAACAGAGCATCGATGGCCGCGCGGATGGTGCGCCCGGTAAACAGCACATCGTCGACCAGCACGATGGTCTTCTCGTCCACGCTGAAAGGCAGGTTGGTGCCCCGCACCTCCGGCTGGGTAAGTTTGGAACGGACCGTCAGGCTGCCGCGGGCGGCGACATCATCCCGGTACAGGGAGATATCGAGTTCACCCACCGGCAGTTCCTGCCCCGCGAACTCTTCCATATGATCGGCCAGGCGCCGGGCCAGATGGGCGCCGCGGGTGAGGATGCCCACCATGGCCAGGTTGCTGATGTCCTGGTTCTTCTCCAGGATCTCGTGAGCGATACGGACGATGGTCCGTGCCAGCTGATCGGCAGGAACAACCGTCTTAACAAAAACGCCGCTCACGCGGGTGCCCTGAGTACAGACACACGCCGGCGGCTCATTGAGATATAACCTGCAAAAGTACTGATCTCTGGCTCCCTTGTCAGCCTCACGGGGCGTGATTAAAGGGTTTATATATGCATGGCTAATTTATCAGACGGTCCGGGCAGAGTCAAATATGGAGGCACGGCGGTTGATCAGCAGCAGCATGGCACATATTTGGGAAAGAATATAGACTGCGTACCAAATCGTTTTCATTCAACGGAGGGGTAAGAGTTGGGGGAAGACAGCCATACTCGCCAGACGCCGGCCACCGGCGACGGACCCGGGCCGCCATCGGACTGGTCCCGGCTCCTGATCATCGGCGGCGTAATCGCCGTGTTCATCCTGGCGGGGGTCCTTCTCCTGCTCACCAGGGCCCTGGGCGGTGACCGGCCTGCCCCTCAGGTGACGACAGGTTCGGCCATGGCTTACAGCCGCCCGGCGACTATATCCTCCACCACCTCGGGGTCGGACAGGGTCGATATGTCGCCCAGGTCGTCCACCTCGCCGGCGGCCACCTTCCTGAGGATACGCCTCATGATCTTGCCGCTGCGGGTCTTGGGCAGACCGTGGGTGAACTGAATCTTGTCCGGCTTGGCGATAGGGCCGATCTCCTGCTGCACGTGGGCCCTAAGCACCTGTCGCATCTCGTCCGTGCCGTCGTAGCCCTCCTTGAGGATAACGAAAGCGTAGAGCCCGTTGCCCTTCAGCTCATGGGGATAGCCGACCACCGCCGCCTCCGCCACCGCCTCATCCGATACCAGAGCCGATTCGATCTCGGCTGTGCCCAGCCGGTGGCCGCTGACGTTGATCACATCATCCATGCGTCCCAGGATCCAGTAATCGCCGTCCTCGTCGACGCTGGCGCCGTCGCCGGAGAAATACTTGCCGGGAAAGCGGTCGAAATACACTTCCTTGACCCGCCGGTGTTCCGGGTCGCCGTAGGTGCCGCGTATCATGCCCGGCCAGGGCTTGTCGATCACCAGGTAGCCGCCCTCGTTGGTGGCAGCACGCGAACCGTCGGCCCGCACGATCTCCGGTGAGACCCCGGGGAAGGGGCGGCCGGCCGAACCCGGCTTGAGGGTGGTGGCCCCCGGCAGCGGTGTTATCAGGATGCCGCCGTTCTCCGTCTGCCACCAGGTGTCGACGATGGGCAGCCGGCTCTTGCCCACGTGGCGGTGGTACCACATCCAGGCCTCCGGGTTTATGGGCTCCCCCACCGAACCCAGCAGCCTCAGGCTGTTCAGCGAGAAACCGTCGAGCCACTTGGACCCTTCCTTCATCAGAGCGCGGATGACCGTGGGCGCTGTATACAGGATACTCACCCGGTGACGGTCGATGATCTCCCAGTAGCGGTTGGGTTTGGGGTAGGTGGGGACGCCCTCGAACATGACGCTGGTGGCGCCGTTGCTCAGGGGTCCATAGACGATATAGCTGTGGCCGGTGATCCAGCCGATGTCAGCGGCGCAGAAATGGGTGTCGTCCTCATGATAATCGAAGATCCATTTGAAGGTGAGATGAACATAGACCAGATAGCCGGCGGTGGTATGCAGCACCCCCTTGGGCTTGCCGGTGGAGCCGCTGGTGTACAGGATGAACAGCGGGTCCTCGGCATCCAGCTCCTGAGGGCGGCAGAAATCCTCGATATCGTCCGCAGCCATCTCTTCGTGCCACCAGAGGTCGCGCCCCTCATCCATGGCCACGGCGCTGCCTTTGACCCGGTCGACCACGATCACTTTCTCCGCCGTGGGACAGTGCCGGAGCGCCTCATCGGCGTTAGCCTTCAGCGGCACCACCCGGCCGCCGCGCATGCCGCCGTTGGCGGTGATCAGCATACGGGCGCCACAGTCGCGGATGCGGTCGCCGAGCGAACCGGCGCTGAAGCCGG
>CAJVWY010000007.1 GCA_913009925.1 uncultured bacterium | reverse complement strand
AAGTGAGTACGGAAGCAGCATATACAGAACCGGAGGCGACCAGGATTCTCATCGCCGAGGATAGCCCTACCCAGCGGCGGATAATCAAGACCGTGCTGGGAAGGGCGGGATACGATGTAATCCTGGCCGAGGACGGTATCAAGGCCGTGAGCAAGGCATTTTACGGGAAACCGGATCTGTTGATCCTGGATATCGACATGCCCAGGATGAACGGATACCAGGTCTGCCGCCTGCTCAAGGATGATTACCGCACATCCCACATCCCGGTGATACTGCTAACGGGCAGGGACCAGGAGACCGACAAGTTCTGGGGCCTGAAAACGGGAGCGGACCGGTACGTGACCAAGGGTTTCAAGCTGGACGGTCTGGCCGACACGGTGCGGGAACTGCTGGCGCAGTCGGAAAACGAACCGCGGTACGCGCCGCGGGTGGAGACCAGAACGGACGGCGGCGAGCAGGAGATAGATGTGTTGACCCGGGTAAACGACCTGCTGGACCGCAAGCTGTACGAGGCCACCATCATCAACGAGATCAGCAAACTGAACACCATCAGCGAAGACAGCGGCGTCACCATCAATTCAGTACTGTCGGTGATATCCAAGGTGACCGACTGTTACGTGGGCACAGTGTTACTTCTGGATGAATGCGAGATGATTGTGCATGTACATAACCCGGTGGGCAGAACCTTTTTCGTCGAAGCCAAAATGCGCGCCATGGAGGCGGCCGTCCCCTATCTTCCTCCGGGGAGCAACATCAAGCAGATCGAGGTGATCACCGATACCGACCCCGGCTTCATAGAAGGAGACAACCCTGAATGTGACTCCATCCGCTCCATCTACACCTTGCCGCTGAACGCGCGCGGGAAGAACATCGCGGTGATGACCCTGCTGAGCCCCAGGCCGGACGCCTTCTCCGAGGAGATCCGCAGAACCATGAAGATTATCGAAAACCCGGCCAGCGTGGTGGTCGACAACGCCAGGCTGCACGAGGGGGCCATGAGGCTGGCGATCACCGATGGCCTCACCCACCTGTTCAACCACCGGCATTTCTATGAGCTGCTGGAGCACGAGTTCCAGCGGACCAACCGGTATATGTCACGCATGGCGCTGATGATGCTGGACATCGATTATTTTAAAAAGGTGAACGATAACTACGGCCACCAGGTAGGTGACGAGATCCTCAAGGAACTGGCGGAGATCATCACCGGCGAAGTGCGCGAGGTGGACGTGACAGCCAGGTACGGCGGCGAGGAATTCGCCATCCTGTTGCCACAGACCGACACGCGGCAGGCCACTGCCGTTGCCGACCGCATCCGCAGGAATGTGGAGGAAAGAGCATTTATAACACCGGAGGGCAAGATAAGGATAACGGTGAGCGTGGGCGTGGTCAGCTTCCCGGAATGTGCCGTAGAGAACCAGGTGGAGCTGGTGCAGCTGGCCGACGCCGCGCTGTACAAGGCCAAGGAGACCGGGCGCAACAAGGTGATCGCAGGCGGCAGGGCTGATGAAACTTAAACATTACACGCTTACCGAAGAGGATTTTGAGCGGTTCCGTCAGCTGATAAACCAGACCAGCGGCATCTTCTTTGATCGGGGCAAGTGGGATATCCTGAGGCTGGGGCTGTCGGACCGGGCCCTGGCCGTGGGCGCCGATACCCTGAGTGATTATTACGAATACCTCACCACCGATGATTACCGGGAAGAGGAGCTCCGGCGCCTGCTGGAGCATCTTTCAGTGCAGGAGACGCAATTCTTCCGCAACCTGCCCCAGTTCGACGCCCTGCGCAAGTTTGTTATTCCCGAGATAGTGGGGCGCAAGGCCGGCACTTACAGGAACATCCGCTTCTGGAGCGCCGGCTGCTCGACGGGTCAGGAGCCTTACTCGATGGCTATGTCGCTGCTGGACGTCCTCCCGGATGCAGACAGCTGGGATATCCGCGTCATGGGTACGGACCTGAACGAGCAGGCGCTGGATACGGCACGGCAGGGCTGGTATCCGGAGCGCAAGCTGACCGGGATGGACCGCAAGCATATTGAACGGTATATGGTACCCATGGACGGCGGCTACCGGCTGACGGAAGAGGTTCGAAACATGGTTGATTTCCACCGTCTCAATCTGGTCACCGACCCTCTGCCCATCGAGCGCATCGGCACATGTGACGTTATATTCTGCCGCAATGTCATCATATATTTCACCCACGAGACGGCCAAGTTTGTGGTCGAGCATTTCTTCGACATCCTCAACCCGGGCGGCTACCTGTTCCTGGGACATTCGGAGACCCTGTGGAAGATGTCCAACAAGTACAGCCTGGTGGAGTTGGGGGACGCCTTCATCTACAAGAAGTCGTTGCCGCGGGGTATCAACGGACGGCGCTTCATATCGGACCGACGCATGCGTAGCGCGCCGCTGCCTCCGGGTATCGAGGAGGACCGCAGGAAGAGGCCGGACCGGCGGGCGGAGCGTACAGAGCCGTTGCCTGAAGTTGCGGAGTCCGGTGGGGTGAGGGAAGGGGCCGTAGCGGAGAAGGAGCCGGAGGGCGAACAGGTATTCTCATCGGTGGAAGAGGCCAAGACCTTGCTGGAGCTGGGAGACTATGACAAGGCGGTCACGGCGCTGGAACGGGCCCTGGATACCGACAGTACCAGGGCAGAACTGCACTTTCTCATGGGTCTGGCCCACGAGAAACGCGACGACCTGGTGTCCGCCAGCGAGTCCTTCCGCAAGACCATCTACTGCGATGATCATTTCAGCATCGCCTATTTCCATATCGCCAGTATCCTGGAGCATACCGGTCAGCTTAAGGCCGCCACCCGGGAGTACCGCCACGCGGTCCGCTACCTCAGGCAGGATGACCCCCGGCGATGGGAAAAGGAGCTGGATGATTACGGCGTAGAATCACTGCTGAATCTCTGCGAGTGGAAGATAGAGAACCTGGGCGGCTTGGAAACCTGACCGGGGCCGCCTGCGGCCTGCCGGCCATCAGTTTACCGCTCCGGGACGGCAGTCTCGATGTGATAATATCTCCTCCTGAACCATTAACAGCCGATGACGCCCCATGGCGCAGACCGGCGGGGAGGAAGTCCTGTGGTAAACCATGACGACGTGAGGTATGTTGCCGGCTTGGCCAAGCTGAAGCTGGCTGAAGAGGAACTGGACCGGTACGCCGTTCAGCTCTCGACCATCCTCAACCACATCAACAAGATCGCGGAGCTTGATCTGGATGGGGTCGAACCCACATCGCATGTGCTTAAACTGACCAATGTCTTCAGAGAAGACGAACCGCAATCCTCCATATCACAGGAGGCGGCGCTCGCCAACGGCCCTGAAGTTGAGGGGAACGCTTTCCGCGTGCCGGCCATAGTGAGGAAGTAGATCCGGTGAACCTGCTACGGCTGACAGCCATGGAAGCGCTGGAGATGATGGGGCGGGATGAGCTCTCGGCCGGGGATCTCACCGGCGCATTTCTTGATCAGATAGATCGCCACGAGGGCGATGTAGCCGCCTATCTGTATGTGAACGAGGCCGGGGCGCGGGAACAGGCCGCCGCGGCCGGCGGCCGCGGCGGAGACAGATCACTCAACGGTATCCCCACCGCCATCAAGGATGTCCTGTGTACCGAAGGCATGCGTACCACCTGCGGCTCCAGGATGCTTGAGGGGTTCGTGCCGGTGTACACCGCGACCTGCGTAAGCCGGCTGGCCGAGGCGGGCGTGGTGAATCTGGGGAAGACCAACATGGACGAATTCGCCATGGGGTCGTCCACCGAGAACTCCGCCTTCGGGCCCACGCGCAATCCCTGGGACCTGGACCGGGTACCCGGCGGCTCCAGCGGTGGTTCGGCGGCGGCGGTGGCCGCGGGCGAGGCGATGTGGGCGCTGGGGTCGGATACGGGCGGGTCCATACGCCAGCCTGCTTCCTTCTGCGGCATAGTCGGTTTCAAGCCCACTTATGGCTCGGTATCACGCTACGGGCTGGTGGCTTTCGCCTCGTCTTTCGACCAGGTGGGGCCCTTGACCAGGAGCGTCCGGGACGCGGCGCTCATGTTACAGCACCTGGTGGGCAAGGATCCGCGTGATTCGACTTCCGTGGCGCACCCTGAGGAGATCGTTATACCCCGGGACCAGGACCTGTCGGGACTGAAGATTGGCATAATCAGCGAGCTGTCCGGCGGCGGCATCGACGCTGGAGTCAGGGAAGTGTTCCAACAGGCTGTGCGTACCATGGCGGAGGCCGGGGCCGAGATGGAGACCGCCAGCATCCCCCACGCGGAGTACTGCATCCCCGCCTATTACATCCTGGCGCCGGCTGAAGCCAGCGCCAACCTGGCCCGCTACGACGGGGTACGCTTCGGGTTGCGTGCCCAGGGAGCCCGGGATGTGATCGAGATGTACGAGGAGACCCGCAGCCTGGGCTTCGGCGACGAGGTGAAACGGCGTATCATGCTGGGCACCTACGCCCTGTCTTCCGGATACTATGATGCGTATTACGGGCAGGCGCAGAAAGTCCGCACCCTGGTGGTGAATGATTTCGACGCCGCTTTCAGGGAGTTCGATCTGTTGGTGTCACCCACCACGCCCACCACCGCCTTCGGGCTGGGGGAGAGGGTGGACGATCCGCTCACCATGTACATGTCCGACATCTGTACGGTGCCGGCCAACCTGGCGGGGCTTCCGGCCATCTCCATCCCGGTGGGCCTGGACGGGGGTATGCCGGTAGGCATGCAGTTCATGGGACCGGCCTTCAGCGCCAACCGGCTGCTGCAGGCGGCACATAGCACCGAGGCCGCCGTCGCCTTCGACCGGGTATCACCGCTCATCGAGGAGCAGGACTGATGGACTATGAACCGGTAATCGGCCTGGAGATACACGTGGAGCTTTCCACGCGGAGCAAGATGTTCTGCGGCTGCCGGGTGGAGTTCGGCGGCGAGCCCAATACCAGGACCTGCCCGGTTTGCCTGGCCCATCCAGGCGCCCTGCCGGTAATGAACCGCCAGGCTATCCGGTACCTGGGGCGCATAGCCCTGGCTCTGGACTGCCGCATCCCCGAGCGGAGCATCTTCCACCGCAAGAATTATTTTTATCCGGACCTGCCCAAGGGTTACCAGATATCCCAATACGACCAGCCTTTCGCTGTCGAAGGCGGCCTCAGTGTGAACGTGGATGGAGAGACGGCTACCGTGGGCATAGAGCGGGTGCATATGGAGGAGGATACGGCGAAGAACATCCATGCGGGCGTCAGCGGTCGCATCGCCGGTTCCCTGTATTCGCTGATAGATTTCAATCGCTCGGGTACGCCGCTGGTGGAGATCGTCACCAAACCCCATATCCATTCACCGCAGGCGGCGCGAAGTTTCCTAAACAGGCTGAAGAACACCCTGCAATTCCTGGATGTATCAGACTGCAACATGGAAGAGGGCTCGCTTCGCTGTGACGCCAATGTCTCAGTCAGGACGGTGGGGGACCAGGAGCTGGGGGTGAAGACCGAGCTCAAGAACATGAACAGCTTCAGGTATATCGAAAAGGGCCTGTCCCAGGAGATCGAGCGGCAGATAAACATGCTGGAGAACGGTGAACGGATAGTGCAGCAGACGGTGCACTTCGACGTGGTCACCGGTGAGATCAGCCCCTTGCGCAGCAAGGAAGAGGCTCACGATTACCGTTACTTCCCCGAACCCGACCTGGTGCCGCTGGTAGCCGCGGCGGACTTTATCGCCGAGATAAGGGGGGAGATGCCCGAGCTGCCGGCGGATCGTGCCCGGCGTTATGTGAGCGAGCATGGGCTGCCGGAGTACGACGCCCGGGTACTTACATCCGACCGGGAACTGTCAGATTATTACGAGGAGTCGGTATCACTGTACGGCGACGCCAAGACGGTGAGTAACTGGATAATGGGCGAGCTTCTGGCCTATCTAAACAATGCCGGCGTAACCGCCGGTGAGTGCCGGGTGACGCCGACGGCGCTGGTGGAACTGCTGGGCATGGTGAAGAGCGGCGACATAAGCGCCAATATCGGCAAGGAGGTCTTCACCGGGATGTGCGAGACCGGTGAAAGCGCCACCGCCATCGTCCAGCGTAAAGGGTTGACCCAGATATCGGACACGGATGAGCTGGAATCGCTCATCAAGCAGGTCATTGAGGAGAATCCTTCGCAGGTGGAGCAGTATCGCGCCGGCAAGGAGAAGGTCATCGGTTTTTTCGTGGGGCAGGTGATGAAGCGGACCGGCGGCCGCGCCAACCCCCAGGTGGTGAACCGGCTGCTGAAGGAGAGGCTGGCGGAGTAGCCAATGTCGGTACATATCCCAACCACCATGATGACCCAGCACCCGGACAGCGCCAGCCGTTACGTCTCGGTGCGCGATGAGCCCTCGGAGGCCATCGACGCCCTCACCCCCCAGCCGGTGGGCCTGGGGCTGGAGGAGGTCATGGTGGATTACGAAGGCAAGCTCACCCCTTACCATCAGACCGCCGAGATAGCGTTGGGCCTGCGGGAAAGAGGCCTGGTGCCCGGCCGAGATATCCGTGTCACGCCCCGGGTTCCCAGCGCCGGCAAGGAGACGGTCTTCCACCAGCTGATGGCGCTGATGAGCGTCATTGAGTCCAACTACCAGCTGAGCAGCGGCGGCGAGGGGGCGATAACGGAAGTGGTGGTCCCCATGGTGGAGACGGCCGCCGAGCTCCTCGATGTGCGGCGGCGCATCGAGGACGTGATAGATCTGGGCCACAAGGAGTTCGGCATCCCCCGGGACCCCGACTCCGTACAGGTGATACCCCTGGTGGAGGAGGTCCCGGAGCTGCTCATGGCGGGCAGAGTGGTGAGTGAATATCTGAAGCAGGCCGCCGCCGCCGGCTATGGCGTAAACGACCTGAGGGTCATGCTGGGCCGCAGCGACTCGGCCATGATCTACGGCATGGTGCCATCCATCCTGGCCGTAAAGGTCGCCATATCCGACTGCTACCAGGTCGCGGCCGGGACCGGCGGCGTCCATCCCATCTTCGGGGGAGGAGTGCTGCCCTTCCGCGGCCACGTCAGCCTGGACAATATCGACCGTCTGGCGGAGGATTTCTCCGGGATAAGGACGGTAACCGTACAGTCGGGGCTCAGGTACGATTGCGGCAGCGAGGCCGCCCGGCAGGTGGCCATCAGGGCCGGTGAGCTGCTGGTGGGCGGTAAGCACCTGGCCTATACGGAGGAAGAGCGGGAGGAGATCACGGCTATCGTGGGTATTTTCACCCGGCATTATCTGGAAAGCTTCCGGCCGCTGTTGCCGCTGGTGATCTCCCTGTCGGATCTCATCCCGGCACAGCGGGACCGGCTGGCGCGCAAGAGCGCCGTGGGTTACGCCCGCGACGCCGCCCAGCCGGCAAAGCTGGCGGCGGAGATCACCGATGAGGATATATCCGCCCGGCTGATGCAGGTGCCGGCGCTAAAGGCCAACAACCTGCCCCGCGCCATCAGTTTCACCGGAGCTCTTTATTCCATCGGACTGCCTCCGGAGTTCATCGGCACCGGACGGGGCCTGGCCGAGCTAAAAGATCGCTATGGAGATGAGGGGATCGACCGCCTGTTGCGGTACCATGGCGGCCTGAAGACGGACCTGGAAAAAGCCGCCCGCTTCGCCAATATCGATACAGCGGCGCCCCATCTGAGCCCGGAGCTGCGCCGGCGGGTCCGAGAGGATTTCGAACTGGTGGCTAGCCATCTGGATGTTGAGCCGGGTCCGCTGGACGCTGATGAACGCCGTTACCATACGCTGCTGGAGACGCTGCAACCGATGATGAAGCAGATGGTTTCCGGCGACGACTGGGGCGGAAAGGCGGCAGACACCGACCTGGTGTCCGAATGGATATGCCGCCTGGGACGCCTGCGCGGCAGCCTGGGGTAGCGGTTTGGCTGACCGCGGAATCTTGCTATACTGAACCCCCCTTCCGTAAAAAAGACACGTGCAAGAAGGGCAGAAAACATGACCAAACCAATCCATGAACAGCTGGACAGCTTCGTCCTGGGAGGGGCGTTCCGCCATCCCGAGGAAGTGATCAAGATCGACGACACAACCTTGAGGGACGGCGAACAGACCGCGGGAGTGGTATTCGCCAACGAGGAGAAGGTGCGTATCGCCAGGCTGCTGGACGAGATCGGGGTCGACCAGATCGAGGTGGGCATCCCGGCCATGGGTGGCGACGAGAAGAAGACCATCAGGCACATCGCCGGGCTGGACTTAAACGCCAGCATACTGGCCTGGAACCGCGCGGTCATCTCCGACATACAGCACTCCATCGATTGCGGGGTGAACGCCGTAGCCATCTCCATGTCGGCTTCGGATATCCACATCGAGCACAAGCTGAAGAAATCCAGGAAGTGGGTGCTGGACAGCATCAAGGAAGCGGTGGACTTCGCCAAGTCCCGTGACCTCTATGTATCGGTCAACGCCGAGGACGCCTCCCGCTCCGACCTTGATTTCCTCACCCGCTTCGCCAAGACCGCCAGGGACCATGGGGCCGACCGGCTGCGCTTCTGTGACACAATCGGTATCCTCGACCCCTTCGATACCTACAATGTCATCTCCTACCTGCATAAACTGCTGGACATCGATCTGGAGATGCACACCCATAACGATTTCGGCATGGCTACCGCCAATGCCATCGCCGGCATCAAGGCCGGCGCCACCTATGTCAACACCACCGTGAACGGTCTGGGCGAGCGTGCGGGTAACGCCGCCCTGGAAGAGGTGGTGATGGCGCTGAAATATATCTCCCACGTAGATCTGAAACTGAAGACCGAGCGCTTCCGTGAGCTGTCGGAGTATGTGGCCAGTGCCTCGTCACGCAAGATCCCGGTATGGAAACCAATCGTCGGCTCCCATGTGTTTGCCCACGAATCGGGTATCCATGCGGATGGTGTCATCAAGAATCCTCTCAATTACGAAGTGTTCAGCCCCGAAGAGGTGGGACTGGAACGGCAGATCGTCATCGGCAAGCATTCCGGCAGGCGTTCCATCGAGTTGAAGTTCGACGAGTTCGGCATCAAGCTGGAGGAAGGCGAATCGGCGGCCATTCTCAAACAGGCGCGCAAGATGGCGGTGGAAACCAAGCGTGGATTGTTCGAAAAGGAGCTGATGTTCATCTACAAGGGGCTCAAGGCGGGCACGAACAAGGAAGAGGCCGGCCAAGGTGGCTAGCACCCTGGCGGAGAAGATAATCGCCGAACATGTGGGCAGGGAGGTGGAGCCGGGCGAGATAGTGGTGACCGGCGTGGATGTGACCGCCCTGCAGGACGGCACCGGGCCCCTGGCGCTGCAGCAGCTGGAGGAGCTGGACATGGTACGCGCCGTAAATCCCGGAAAGACCATTCTGTTCATGGACCATGCCGCCCCCAGCCCGCGCAAGGAACTTTCCAACGCCCACCAGGTCCTGCGGAGCTTCGCCCGGGCCACGGGGGCGGTGGCCTCGGACATCAACGAAGGGGTCTGCCACCAGCGGCTGGTGGAGAGCTACGCCTCCCCCGGAGACATCCTCATCGGCGCTGATTCCCATACCTGCACCTCCGGCGCGCTGGCGGCCTTCGCCACCGGCATGGGCTCCACCGATGTGGCCATCGGCATCGCCACCGGCAAGACCTGGATCAAGGTCCCGGAGACGCTGCGGGTGGTGGTAAGCGGAGGATTCGCCCGCGGCGTATACGCCAAGGACCTGATGTTGCATCTGATCGGCGAGATAGGCGCTGACGGAGCCACCTACATGGCGCTGGAGTTCACCGGACCGGCTGTGGAGCGCATGACTATGTCTGAGCGGTTCACTCTGGCCAACATGGCGGTGGAAGCCGGCGGCAAGACCGGACTGTTCGCGTCAGACGACACCACCCGCGCCTACCTGGAGGAGCAGGGCAGGGGGGAGGCCTATCGCCGGCTGGGTCCGGACCAGGATGCAGACTATGCGCTCACCATGGAGATCGATCTGGAAGGGCTGGAGCCGACCGTATCGGCGCCGCATACGGTGGATAATACCATGAACGTGGCGGCGGCCGCCGGGAAGCAGGTGCAACAGGTGTTCATCGGTACCTGCACCAACGGCAGGATAGAGGATCTGAGGATAGCGGCGTCCATCCTGCGCGGAAGGAAGCGCCATCCCCATACCCGTCTCATCGTCACGCCCGCTTCCCGTTCAGTATACCTGCAGGCCGCGGAAGAGGGGCTGCTAAAGGATTTTGTGGAAGCCGGCGCCATCGTTACCGGTACTGGCTGTGGCGCCTGTGTGGGTGTGCACGGCGGCGTCCTCGGCGACGGCGAGGTATGTGTGGCCACCCAGAACCGCAACTTCCACGGCCGCATGGGAAACGTCAAGGGCTTCATCTACCTGGCTTCACCGGCCACAGCCGCGGCTACGGCCATCGCCGGTGAGATAGTCGACCCCCGGGAGGGATATCTTGAGTCTCAAGGGTAAGGCCTGGAAGTTCGGCGACAGCATATCCACCGACCACATCGCCCCGGGGCGCTATTTCCATCTGCGCACCAACCTGCCGGAGCTGGCCAAACACGTGCTGGAGGACGCCGACGAAGACTTCGCCGCCGGCATGGAGCCCGGCGATTTCGTGGTGGCCGGCAGGAACTTCGGGCTCGGCTCCAGCCGGGAGCACGCGCCCCGGATCATCAAGCTGGCGGGGACCAGCGCTGTGCTGGCCCAGTCATTCGCCCGTATATTCTTCCGCAACGCCATCAATGTGGGGCTGCCGGTGCTGGAGGTGGACACTTCCGGTATCGAGCCCGGCGACCAGCTGGAAGTGGATCTTCAGGCCGGGGAAGTGCGCAACATCACCCAGGGGGAGACGCTCACCTTCGCACCCCTGCCACCGGTGATGGTGAAGATACTGGGTGACGGGGGACTGGTGGAGCATTTCAAGAAGTATGGAGATTTCAACCTGTAGAGCGGCTGAGAGGTACGCTCCGGCAAGGGAGAGGAATATGGCTTACGAGGTTACGCTCATACCTGGAGACGGCATCGGCCCGGAGATCACGGAGGCTGCCTGCCGGGTTATCGATGCATCCGGGGTGGATATCGACTGGCAGAAGGCGGAGGCCGGGGCCGAAGTCATGGCCCATTTCGGCACGCCGCTGCCGGACCATGTGCTGGAATCCATCAGGAGGACCAGGGTGGCCCTCAAGGGGCCCATCACCACGCCGGTGGGCAGCGGCTTCCGCAGCGTCAATGTTTCCCTGAGGAAGACGCTGGACCTTTATGTGAACCTGCGCCCCGCCGTATCCATGCCCGGGGTCAAGTCCAGGTACGAGGATATCGATCTGGTGATAGTGCGCGAGAACACTGAGGATCTGTATGCCGGTGTCGAGCACACGGTTGGCAAGGATGCCGCCGAGAGCATAAAGATCATCACCCGCAGCGCCTCGGAGCGTGTCGCCCGTTTCGCCTTTGAATACGCCCGCCGTGAGGGCCGGCGCAAGGTGACGGCGGTACACAAGGCCAATATCCTCAAGCTCAGCGACGGACTGTTTCTGGAGGCGGTGGGAGATGTGGCAAAGGATTACGAAGATATCGAATTCGAGGACCGCATCGTAGACAACATGTGCATGCAGTTGGTACAGAAACCAGAGCTGTACGATGTGATGGTGCTG
This sequence comes from uncultured bacterium, assembly GCA_913009925.1. Classification (GTDB taxonomy): domain Bacteria; phylum Actinomycetota; class Thermoleophilia; order BMS3ABIN01; family BMS3ABIN01; genus BMS3ABIN01. Next base: position 3,057 of record CAJVWY010000007.1, on the reverse strand, counting down.
CCCAACCTGTATGGTGATATCGTCTCCGATCTGTGTGCCGGCCTGGTGGGCGGTCTGGGTGTGGCCCCGGGAGCCAATATCGGCGATGATATGGCGGTGTTCGAACCGGTGCACGGCAGCGCGCCCAAGTATGCGGGAAAGAACCAGGCCGACCCCACGGCGACCATCCTGTCGGCGGTGCTGATGCTCAAGCATCTGGGCGAGGAGGAGGCGGCCGAAAGAGTGACGGCCGCGGTGCGGAAGGTGGTGGCCGCCGGTGAGCGCGTGACCTATGATCTGGGCGGCTCCGCCGGCACCTCGGAGATGGCCGACGCCATTATCGAAGAGATGGGTCAAGGCCAACCAAAATAAAAAATCTACCAATTTGCGGACAACTTGTTTGCGGGGGATTGAAAGCGGGGGTGCTTGCGGATATCATACATTTCCCATTCACCCGTTGCAGGAGGAAGTACCACGGCTCTACCAGGAATCGGCATCACTTCTGAATCAGCAAACAAAGCCCCTGACAATGTTCAGAAGGCCGTGTCCGAGGTAACCTGTGAGGCCTGTTTCTTCGGCCGGAGCAGCCTCTGCTCCCTGCCGAAGAATGAAGTATGTCCCACGTTTCGGCCGACGTTGAGGCGCAGCACGGTACCACCGGGAAAATAGCTCCGCGGGCGTACTACTGTTTGTCCTTGACCACCAGCACCGGACAGTCGGCACCATGAACGACCTTGCTGCTGACGCTCCCCAGCATCATTCCCTTGAACTCGGTCAGGCCGCGGCTGCCCAGGACTATCAGATCGATATCATTGTCGCGTGAGATATCGATTATAGCGTTGCCCACGGACTCCGGCGGATAGCCGGTCTCGACCAGGGTACGTACGGACAGTCCCGACTCGGACAGGGGTTTACCGGACTCGCTGACGATGCGGTTGGCGGTCTCCAGGTTCTGCTCGTCAGGGTCAAGGTCCGCCGTGCAGGCTGTGCACACATGCAGGATGAAAACTTCTTCAGCATTCGCCATACGGGCGATCTCCGCGGCGTGCCCTACGGCATTTTCCGCGTTCTTGGATCCATCAGTCGCTACCAGGATTCTTTTAAACATGCTGTCTCCTTGATGTAAAGGGTTTTCATGGCTGTCAGGCGTCCTGGCCGTGGATGGTCCCCGTACGGACGATGGTGGCCTCCAGCTCCTCGTCCTCGATCTTTAGCTTATGCGTGAATTCTTCCGGAGGCGGGTCGCCCTTCAGGTAGAGTTCACGGCACAGGGTCTCGGCCTTGAAGAAATCAGCGTATTCGCCGGCCACATCCAGCAGCGGTCTCGAGCCGGAGAGATAGACGGCAATGGTGTCCTCGATCTCCAGACCGGCCTCCTTTCGCATGTTCTGCACCTTGTGAACCAGCTCGCGGGCCAGCCCCTCGCGGCGCAGGTCATCGGTGATGACGGTGTCGATGGCTACCGCCCGCTCACCCTGCCGCTCGACCGACAGTCCCTCCTTCTCCACCTCTTCCACCAGTATCTCGTCCCTGCTCAACGTCTCTTCCTGCCCGTCCACGTTAATGCCGATACTGCCCCCGGCTTCCAGCTTCGCCAGCGTCTCCGCGGACTGCAGAGCGGCGATGGCCGCGTCTACCTGGGGGCGTCTGGGACCGAAACGGGGTCCCAGCTTCTGCAGGTTGGGTTTGAGCACCACCGAGGTCAGGGCACCGGCATCGGCGATGTATTCCACCTTCTTGACGTTCAACTCCTCCAGTACCAGTTGCTCGAGTGACTCCAGGGCGGCCCTCTCCCTGCCGTCGGCGACGACGATGGCCGCCGCCAGAGGCTGGCGTGTCTTGATGGCGGCCTTGTTCCTGGCGGCGCGTCCCATGTTAACCACCCGGCGGACCGCTTCCATCTGGAACAGGAGGTCCTCATCCACCAGTTCCTCGCGGGCCTGGGGGAAATCGCAGAGATGTACGCTCTCCACAGCATCCGCGTCCAGGGAGCAGACCAGGTTGCGGTACATCTCCTCGGCGATGAACGGGGTATAGGGCGCCAGCAGCTTGGCTACGGCAACCAGCGACTCGTGCAGGGTGAGGTAGGCGCTGATCTTGTCCTCATCCTCCTCACTCTTCCAGTAACGTCGTCGGCTGCGCCTGATATACCAGTTGGAAAGTTCGTCGACAAACTCCTGGATATGGCGGCCGCTGGCGGTTACATCATAGTTGTCCAGGCCCCGGCGCACGCGGCCGATGAGCCGCTCGCGCGAGGCGATGAGCCAGCGGTCCAGCAGCGGCCGGTTCGCCTCCGGCAACCGGTGGTCCGCCGGGTCGAAGCCATCGATGTTGGCATAGACCACAAAGAAAGAATAGGTGTTCCAGAGAGTCAACAGGAATTTGCGCACCACCTCTTCTATGGCTTCGGGGAAGAAGCGCCGCGGATACCAGGGGGAGCTGACGGTGAACAGATACCAGCGGAAAGCGTCCGCCCCCTGTTTGTCCAGAACCTGCCAGGGTTCGACCACGTTTCCCTTGGACTTGCTCATCTTCTGGCCATCACGGTCCAGGATATGTCCCAGGCAGACCACGTTCCTGTAGCTGGACTTGCCGAACAGGAGCGTGCTGATCGCCATCAGGCTGTAGAACCAGCCACGGGTCTGGTCGATGGCCTCACAGATGAAATCCGCCGGGAAGCGGCGCCGGAACAGTTCTTCATTCTCAAAGGGATAATGCCATTGGGCCACGGGCATGCTGCCGGAATCGAACCAGGCGTCGATAACCTCGGTGACCCGGGTCATCTCGCCGGTGCACTCGGGGCACTCCAGCCTGATATCGTCGATGAAGGGGCGGTGCAGGTCCAGGTCTGCGGGCAGCGGCTCCGTCGCCATCCCGCCCAGTTGTTCCAGGCTGCCGACACAGACATCGTGGCCCTCATCACAGCGCCAGACGGGCAGGGGGGAGATCGGAAGAGCACACGTCTGAACTCCAGTCACATTCCTTTATCTCGTATGCCGTCTTCTGCTTGAAAAAAAAAACTCACCACTCATATCCTTCTATGCCCTCTTCCGTCTCGTCCATCACACCCTCTGTACC
>CAJVWY010000006.1 GCA_913009925.1 uncultured bacterium | reverse complement strand
TTTCTGTGATAACCATTGCTGTGTTAAGTCTTCGCTCTACTAGTGCTGTCAGTGTACTGCATCTTATACAGTTGTTTTATTCAAAATAAATCCACCTTTTTTTATTTCTGTGTTTTTTTTTTTTTAATGATACGGCGACCACCGAGATCTACACTCTTTCCCTACCCGACGCTCTTCCGATCTTCCTCTTCCAGCAGCGCCCGTCCCTGTTCATCAAGCCCGGCGCCGACAGCAGCCATCACCTCCCTGGAATAGGCCTCGGTCTCCGCCGCCGGGTCAATGCGGCTGATCGTCAACCCCTCAACCCCGCCTCCCACAGCGGCCTCCACGTGGGCCGCCGGATCGGTAGTTGTCAGATGAACCGGATAGCCCCTGTCTGCCAGCCCCACGGCGATATCGGCGGCCAGGGTCGTTTTTCCTACTCCCCCCTTGCCCAAAGTCATTATCACACCCTGCCCCGGCTCAGACAAATCCTCAACCAGCCGCTCCAGTCCCAGCAGGGATATCCCGGGTCGTTCTGAGTCGCCGTCCATGGCTTCAACAACCTTCTGCACACCAGCTCCCGCCCTGCCAGTTCCACCGGCACCGCCGTTGAAAAAAGCCCTGAGCTGTTCGACTCCCAGCATGGAGCCAGCAGCCAGCGGCAGCTCCGTACGGCGCATCTCCGCAAGCGCCTCCGGCATCCCCTCCAGGGCAAGCCGGCAGCGTTCTGCCAGCGCTCCGGCAACGGGGTCATCTTCATCATTTGCAAGGAAAATCCCGTTGAGCACAAGCCTCTGGTTGGTGATCTTCAGGGAAGTAAGTTCCTCCGATGCCCGCGCCGCCTCGGCCAGGGCGCTCTCGTCGGGACGGCTGACCACGATAATCGTGGTCAGTGACGGGTCCGCCAGCGACCGCCGCGCATTCTCATACAGCTCTTTTTGGGCGTCGAGGCCTGATAGCGGACCCAGGCATGACGTGCCGCCGACGCTTTCCTCCAGAAAATCGCTCCAGGCGGCGGGAAGCTCCAGCAGCCGCAATGTATGGCCCGTGGGAGCCGTATCGAAGATGATGTGGTCGAAATCAGTAGTGTCCGTAGCACCTGAATCCGGTCCGTTGGACTGATTCGTCCCGTCATTACCGCCAAGCAGCTTGGTGAACTCATCAAAGGCGGCTATCTCCACGGTGCATGCCCCCGATAGCTGCTCCTCGATGCTGGCGATGGCCTCCGCCGGCATCGCCTCGCGGTAAGGACCCACCACCCGCTCGCGGTATGCAGCGGCAGCCGCTTCGGGATCGATGTTGAGCGCGAACAACCCCGGCACCGCCGCAATCTCCGTTATATGCCCCGAAAGCGCCACTCCCAGGACCTCATCCAGGTTTGATGCTGGATCCGTACTGACCAGCAATACCTTGCGCCCGCGGTCAGACAGCGCGATAGCGGCAGCCGTAGCAGTGGTGGTCTTTCCTACCCCTCCCTTGCCTGTGAAGAAGAGGTTGCGCGTGGTCTGCTCGAGGAATCCAATCTTCACCTCAGCAACACCTTTCGCTGACGCCGGCGCTGCCGGCCTCCGAAAGGTCGATGGCGTATCCGCGCCTCAACAGGGCTTCCTGCCACTGGTCCATGGTTGGATATTCACGCTGGGCTATCAGTTGCCCGTCGATATAGGTAACTGGCAGCCCGTTCGGTCCCTGTTTCTTCAGCACTTCATTGATCGCAGCGTTGCGGGCGAATGCCTCCAGGTCGTTTGAGAGGTTGAAGCGCCGGACCTTAATTTCACCATTACCCTGTTCCTCGATACGCCTGAGCGTTTCCTGAAGCTTGATCAGCTTCGGGTCCACGGCGGGACCGCAGACACCGCTGGAACAGCACATGGCCGGTTCAAAGAGTTCGATTAACATGGCTCTCCTTTCCTGTTGCCGCGGGTACGGGTTTTTCATCTGAATCCCTCTTTATGGAAGTTGCTTATCTGGCGGCCGGAATAAACAAAACCGGCGTTTTTGCCTGACGGGCCACTTCGTGGGCCACGCTTCCCAGCATGGCCTCGCGGAAAAAGCCCGTGCCCTGGTTGCCCATGACAACAAATGAACAGTCATCACTACCGGTGCGCTTGACAATCTCCCCGGACGGTGAGCCGCTGGCCCATTCGATCGTCACCTCGCGCCCTGAACCCTCCAGCCGCTCCCGGATCGCTTCCATTCGCCGCATATCAAGGGATTTCTGCTCTTTGATCCTGTCCGGGGAAAGATGTCTGTGAGCGTGATGGGTATCAAACACATGCAGCAGGGTCACCGCCGCCCCTGTCTCGCGGACTATATCCTCAAGGTACGCGACCGCCCTCTCACTGGCATCGGAGAAGTCCGTGGGAAAAAGTATGCGCTGGAAGAGTCGCCGACAGACGGAGAGGCGGCATCGGTCTCCTTCCCCGGTGACATCGATACGGGCAAGGAACACCGGTCGCACAGCGTACTGAAGCACCTTGAATGAAACGCTGCCCAGGGCACTGCGCGCCAGGCCACGCCCGCGGGAGCCGATGATGATGGCGTCGACGCCGTGCCGCCCGGCGAGGTCGTTCAGGTCATGAGCAGGCACGCCGAGTTCCAGAGCGATAGCCGTCTCTATCCCCTGTTCCTCGAGTAGACCCTTCTGGAGATCAAGTTCCGGCTTCGCCTCCCTTTCCAGAAGGGTCTCCAGACCTGGTGTATTGGCCACATATACAACGTGGGCCAGAACGGCTCGCTTCAACCCCAGAGCCTTGAGCTCCGCAACGCATTGGATAAGACACCCCGAGGCCGGCGAAAGATCCGTGGCAATGAGCACCTTCTCAAACATGTCTCATCATCCCCTGATATTTCATCCTTTGATATCCCCTCCGCCTGCAGCCGGCAAAGGCTCCCGGAAATAACGCCGCTGGAACCAGAAGGCCATGTTGACCAGGCCGATCATCACCGGCACCTCCACCAGTGGCCCGACGACGCCGGCGAAGGCGACCCCGGAGCCGATGCCGAACACCGCCACCGAGACGGCGATGGCCAGTTCGAAGTTATTGCTGGCGGCGGTGAAGGCCAGGGTGGTCGACTTGCTGTAGTCCGCCCCCACCCGCTTGCCCATGAAGAACGAGACCACGAACATCAGCACGAAGTAGATCCCCAGCGGCATGGCGATGAGCAGCACATCCAGAGGGATATGTACGATGAGGTTCCCTTTGAGACTGAACATCACCACGATGGTAAACAGCAATGCAATCAACGTCAGGGGGCTGATGCGCGGGACCACAACCGCTTCGTAGCGGTCCCGCCCCATGCGCTTAGTTCCAATCAGGCGGGTTAGCGCTCCGGCGATGAAGGGGATGCCCAGGTAGATGAGGACACTTTCGGAGATCTGGCCGATGCCGATGTCCACCAACGTGCCCTCCAGCCCGAACAGCGGCGGCAGCACGGTGATGAAGAACCAGGCGTAGACACTATAAAAAAGCACCTGGAAGATGCTGTTGATCGCCACCAGCCCGGCGGCGTACTCACGGTCCCCCCTGGCCAGTTCGTTCCAGACGATGACCATGGCGATACAGCGGGCCAGGCCGATCATGATCACCCCTACCATGTACTCGGGGTGGTTGTGCAGAAAAATGATCGCCAGAAGGAACATTAGCACGGGGCCGACGACCCAGTTCTGGAACAGCGACAGGCCGAGGATGCGCCAGTTGGTGAACACCTCGCCCATGTCCTCGTAACGGACCCTGGCGAAGGGAGGGTACATCATCAATATCAGGCCGATGGCGATGGGGATGTTGGTAGTGCCCACGGAGAAGGAATTGATTAAATCCTCCGTGCGCGGGATGAAATAGTCCAGCGCGACCCCCACCGCCATAGCGATGAAGATCCAGAGGGTCAGATACGTATCGAGGAAGGAGAGCCTGCGCTTGCCGGCAGAGATCATCTCAAGTCTCAACAGCTTGACGCCTGTTTCTGTGACAGATGCTCTTGGAGCCGGCGGCCGTCCCCTTCAGCCTGGGGCAGTTCAGCAAGATTCTCCCTGAGGAGATCGATTAGTCCGGTGCGTAGTCCCTCGTCAGAATCTTCCAGTTGGTAGAACATCCAGAGCCCCTGCCTGCGGCTGCTCACCAGCCCGGCATTTCGCAGATATGCCAGATGACGCGAGGCGGTGGATTGGGGAAGCTTAAGAACCTCCATAAGGTCGCAGACGCAGAGTTCACCTTTCAGCAGCAGACCCATGATCCGCAGACGGGTATCGTCGGACAGAGCCTTGAAGGTATGGGCTGCCTGGTTCATATAATTAATATATCTGCATAGACGGGTTTTGTCAAACTGTGTCCATTCAGCGCGTCGCCTGCAACAAGTCATTCTGGCAATTATACGAAAATAGAAGGGCGGCCCCCATGGGGGCCGCCCTTCCGGTTATTGCTTCGCGTTGCCGCCTGTTTTACGCCGGCGGCGGCGGAACCGTCACACTGCACTGCCAGTTGGGGCACTCGAAGGTTATGTCCTTCAAGTTCTCGTGCTTTACGAGTTCCGGCTTTGCATAGGGTTCCCGCGCTTCTGTTTTAGCTGTCATGCGGTTCCTCCTATGATTCATCGTTCCATCTTCCTATCCGTCACGTTTAGGGATAGGTGTAGCCGTTCCCACATCCGTCATCAGCGGTTGCAGTGTTGCTGAGCCAGAATGAACCTACTCCGCTGGGCACATCGTACTTGACGGTGGCGCTGCCGCTGCCGCCGCCGGCGATGGTGCCTATCGATGCAGGAATTCCACTGTTCACCGTTACGCCGTTGGTGGCGGTGCTGCCTGCGAGTGTCACATTGTAGGCAGCGTTGCTGCTGCCGTTGGCAACATTGTAATCGATGGACAGCACTCCAGCCGTGTAGTCAGCCATTGAGGCCCAGTAGACCGTCATACCCAGGCTCAGGTCGGGCTGGCCGCAGGTGGTGAAGCTGACCTCGCTGGCCACCGTGCAGTTGGCATTGCCGTCACAGACGGTAACTACCGCGTAGTAGGTGGTACCAGCCGTCAGCCCGGTCAGCGAGACCGTGTTGCTGGCGTGCAGCACCGTGTCATTGACCGTTGTGGTGTAGGGACCACTGGAAGTGGTGCCGTACTCCACCTTGGTCGTGGCCGGCTCATCAGTGGTGCGCGAGATATCAGCGCTGGTATCACTGGTGGCCGCTGCCGTCGGACCGGCGGTGATGGTCGGCGCAGTTACGTCGACAACGTCGCCCAGGCCGGGGTCGGCCATCGGGTAGTCATAGCCGCGGCTGGCGGCGCTGAACGTCTCCGGCCATGCCGGCGGTGTAGCACTGTTCCACATGGGCAGGCCCCACCTGAGGAAAGCAGCCTGGTAGCCAAGCATACTGGCGCCCTGTGCTGCTAGACCTTCGGTATGCTGCGTACGGTTGGCGAAGACGATGGTCTTGTCTCCCGACGAATCGAGCAGGGCCAGGTTGTCCCAGGTGCCGCCCGTGGAGTCGAACAGTGTCAGCAGCGGGTCCTGTATCGCGTAGGCGCCGCCGGTGGTCTGGTCGGCCACGGTGTTGGTGATGCTGCTGCGCAGGTCGACCGGCTGGTACAGCGGGTCGTCCAACACGTCCCATGGCACGGGCAAGCCCACATTCGCCATGCCGGCGTCTGCGGCGCAGCGTACCAGCTCGGAAGCCGGTGTTACGCCCGCGCAGGCAGCGGTAGTAGCCAGCGCGCTTGTTGTCGGTGTAACCAGACTGGAGGTGTAGAGCTTGGTGTTGGCGTAGGTCGGGTCACCGCCACTGCCACCCCATCCCAGGCGACCCCATTTGAGGTCGAGCACAACAGGATTGGGGCTGCCGAAGTAGCCGGCGGCGCTCATGGCGCCCCAGGCCATGGCATTGGGACTCTCAGTGTGTCCGGTGACACAGTAAGAGACGATGTCGGTGCTGAACCCGGCTGTCCGGTGATTGGCTACCTTGCCGGCCACGGCAGGAGCATTGGTGGTATCGGCACCGGTGCGCCAGGAGCCCACGAGTTGGTATGAAGTACCAGGTATGAAGGTAATCCATCCGGGGTAGATGTCGACCAGTATCGGCGCGTTGGCCGCGTCGTCGCCCTCACCCAGGATCACACCGTCGTTGTTGGAGTCGATCCTGTCCTTCAGGGTGGTACCCGCACCCGTCCACGGGCCGCCGTCCATCAGGAAACCGGCCTCTCCATCGTCAGTTGCCACATACTGATTGCCGATATACGTGTCTATGGCGTTGGCGACGGTGGCCCACTCGGTAGCGTCCATCGCGTTTGCCTTCTGAGTTGCGCTGGTTGCGGTTAACAACAGCCCCGCGAGCAGCAAGACGCCGAGAGCGATGATGGCTGCTCTGAGCGTCAGCTTTGAACTTAAAGACATCTTCTTCCTCCTTTTAGCCTATCTTGAAATTAATGGAAATAATCGGCGGTGGTCTGTCGCCGATGTTGCTTGGGCCTGTCTGGGCAGGCACTCACAAGACCCCCCTACTACGGTGAGGACTGCCATGCCCTGCACCGGTAAACGGTTAAGATGGGAGCACTCCCAAGCGGTAGCGTCATGAATGATTTTCAACAAAGGTGGATACGCAGGTACACCGGGGAGATCGATTCGCTTTTCTGCTCTGTACGCCATTCCCCTCATCCCGTGGGCGTTAACCCAAATAGAAGATATCCTGTAGTGTAGGTATTCTAATGGATTTTTAGTATATGCCTGTATGCCGTGGAGTACATGATGTTAATTAATCAATAATTACGAATAAGCGATGCGTTTGCATCATATATATGGGAAATCCATGGTTCATGAATTAAGAGAGAACGTTCCTGAAGGCAGACCGCAGGGAAGATTTATATGATTATCTGATGGCCATCGCTGCCAGGCTGAAGGTGTCCATCCTTGAATATTTCGCAGCCGTGTTGTTCATCGTCATGTCCATTGCTCTCATATTCACCTCGCTGAAATAGGTCTGAATCCTTTTCATCCGGTCCGCGTCAGATAATCCATGCATGTACAAAGGTAGCGCGGTGGTGCAACAGTAAAAGAAGTGAAACGAAGGCGCAGCAACCTGCATGCCAGAACGGCGTCGGCAACGTATTCAATCTTTCAGGCGGCATCAACGCCTGGGCTGTGGCGAACGGTGAGTTGGAGCAGTGACTCTGTTACCATAGGGGCGCATGAACAGACACGGTGCTCATGTTTCCACGATCAGGTCATGACCTATCTCTGGTCCGATTAGGCGGGCGGCACCGGCAGTATCCAGACCCAGGGCCCCGGGTCCACCTGGACCATCGATGAGCTGGCCACCGGGATGATGAAGGAAAGTGACAATGTAGCCAAGAACATGTTACCCAGTCGGCCGAATACGAATTCTGGCGTGCCTGCTTCCGGGGACTTCTTCACGATCCCTGCCTGTGATATCTTATGCCCGGTCCGCTCAAGATTCGACACCGGAGGCAACCTGGCTACTGCAGCAAACGCTCTGTCTGCACTGAGAATAGCCGCGGCGCCCGCCGTTTTTTTTCTGATAATCCGTTCCGGTGACGGCTCCAGCGCGGCGGCGGTACTGGTGTTCATGGCGGCGGCCTTCACTGACTTCCTTGACGGACAGATGGCCCGCAGGACCGCTTCCGTCAGCAGTATGGGCAGGGTGCTGGACCCACTTGCCGACCGGATATTCATCGGCTCGGTGGTTATCGCCCTGGCGGTTGTGGGAGCGCTGCCCGCGCTGGGGGTGGCGCTGGTGGTGGTACGGGATATTTTTCTTGTTTTGGGGTATAAGTTTATGGAAAGGCACGGCGTCACCGTCAACGTCTCCTGGCTGGGCAAGTCCTATACAGCTGTCTTCATGGCCGCCATCATCGCGGTCATGGCCGGAGCCGGGGTGGCCGGAGGGAATATCGGGCTCTGGCTTTTCTGGATAGCTGTCGCCGGTTCCCTGGTGTCCGGCATCATCTATGTTATCCGGGGTCTACACCTGCTCCAGGCGGCGGCTGCCGGAAAGTGACAGGGAAGTACGGTTATAATCACTGATGACGCTTGAAAGACCTCAGACCACGAAAGGGGATCAATGAAGGCTGTAGTCATGGCAGGCGGGGAGGGCACCAGGCTCAGGCCGCTCACCAGCAATCAGCCCAAACCGATGGTCCCCATCGTCAACAAGCCTTGCATGGAACACATTATCGAGCTCCTGGCAAAACATGGCTTGACCGATGTGGTGGCAACCGTAGCCTTCCTTCCCCAAAACATCCGGGGCTATTTCGGTGACGGCTCATCCCTGGGCGTTAACCTCACCTACTCGGTTGAGGAGACGCCGCTGGGGACGGCCGGCAGCGTACGCAACGCTGCCGAGTATCTGGACGAGACCTTCGTGGTCATCAGCGGCGACGCCCTAACCGACTTCGACCTCACCGAGATCGTCGATTTTCACAAGAGCAAGGGCTCGCTGGTCACCATCGCCCTGATGAGTGTGGAGAACCCCCTGGAGTTCGGGGTGGTGATCATCGACGATGACCACCATATCCAGCGTTTCCTGGAGAAACCGGGCTGGGGCCAGGTATTCAGTGACTACGTCAATACCGGCATCTATGTGCTGGAGCCGGAGATCTTCGACCATATCCCCGAGGACACCAAGTATGACTTCAGCAAGGAGTTATTCCCGGAATTGCTGGAGCAGGGAAAGCCCCTGTACGGATACCCCTGCCGGGGCTACTGGCAGGATATCGGCAATACCAACCAGTTCCTGCGGGCCAACCACGATGCCCTGGAAGGCAAGGTGCAGGTAAATATTCCCGGCATCAGATTGAAAGAGAACATATTCATAGGTGACAAGACCAACCTGGACAGTATCGACAATATCCGCGGGCCGGCGCTCATCGGCAATTACGCCAAAGTCAGTCCGGGCGCCAAGATCCAGCCCTATTCCATCCTGGGTAACAATGTCGTCGTCGAAGACAACGCCGAGACGGATCACTGCGTCATCGATTCCAATACCTACATCGGCGCCGGCGCCAAGGTGAGCGGCTGTATCATCGGCAAGAACTGTGATATCAAGGCCAGCGCCACCATATCGCCCAACGCCGCCGTAGGCGACGAGTGCAGTATCGGCGAACACAGCATGATCTCCAACAACGTGAAGATCTATCCATTCAAGGTGATCGAGGCGGGCGCGCACGTCTTCTCCAGTATCATCTGGGAGTGGCGGGCGCTGAGCATGCTGTTTGGCAAGGACGGCGTCTCCGGTCTGGTGAACGTCGATATCACCTCGGAGTTGGCCCTCAAGCTGGCTATGGCTTACGGCACCACTCTCAACAAGGGCGCCCAGGTGTGTTGCAGCCGTGACGAGCACCCGGCGTCGCGCATGATCAAACGGGCGCTCATGACCGGGCTCAACTCCACCGGCGTCAATGTGCGGGACCTGAGGGTGACGCCGGCTTCGGTGAACCGGTTCGAACTCCAGAGCGGTAACGCCGTCGGCGGCATCCATGTGCGGGTGTCCGCCTGGCATCCCGAGGTAATGCAGATACTGTTCTTCGAGCCGCCGGGGAACGCTATCTCCGAGGCCAGCGAGAGGGACATCGAGAAGTATTACAACCGCCATGATTACCGCCGCGCCTTCTACAACGAGATCGGTCAGATCTTTTACCCGGCGCGCACTGTCGAATCATATATCCAGGGACTGCTGTCCAACTGGGATGTGGAGAAGATCCACGCGCGCAATTTCCGCTTCGTGCTGGACTACAGTTACAGCAGCGCCTCGCTCATCGCCAGCCGGCTCCTTTCCAAGCTGGGAGCGGAGATCATCGCCCTCAACTCCTTCCTCGATGAGGACAAGACCGCCATCGCCGCGCCGCGGCTGGAAACCGATTCATCGCGCATGCAGAAGCTGGTGGAATCCGCCGGCGCCGACCTGGGCATCACCATCGATAACGCCGCCGAGAAGATATTCCTGGTGGACGAGGCCGGAAACGATCTGCCGCCGGAGAAAACACTGTTCCTGCTGATCAAGCTCATGGCGCGCAGCAAGGGACAGGGGAAGATTGCGGTGCCGCTTACCGTTTCGCGGCTGGCCGAGGATCTGACCGCCGGTACGGGCTGCGAGATCCTCAGGACCAAGGTCTCGCAGGCGGCCATAACCGAGGCATCCATGGAGCCGGGGGTGATCTTCGCCGGCGCCGCCGGCGGCGATTACATCTTCCCCGAGTTCCTGCCCGCCCATGACGCCCTGATGAGCATGGGCAAGGTGCTGGAACTGCTGGCCCTTTCGGGTAAGCCCATCTCCCAGCTGATGGCGGAGATACCGGAAACAACGCTGCTGCACCATGCCAAGAGCTGCCCCTGGTCACTGAAGGGGGTGGCCATGAGGGAGATATCGGAAAGCGTGGCGGAAGAAAATGAGGTAAGCCGTCTGGACGGCATCAAGGTCTTCCATAAAAAGGGATGGGCGCAGGTGCTGCCATCCCCGGACGAGCCCCTGTTCGAGATATACGCCGAGGGCGATACCCTTGAGGATTCAGAGGCCCTGCTGGAGCGCTACTCCGCCAAGCTGGACGAGATAATAGCCACTCATGAAAAAGAGGGCTAGGCTCGACATCCACGTCCATACCAGCCCCGGCAGCCGATGTTCCTCCCTGGGCGTGGAATCCTGCCTGCAGGCCGTGGAGATGATGGGCGTGGACTCCATCTGTATCACCAACCATGGGGAGATGGAGGATTACCGGCGCCTGAACCGCCTGGCGCCCGCCGGGCTCTCGGTGACCCCCGGTGTGGAGATATCCTCGCCCGAGGGGGACTTCCTGCTATTTTCCGCCGATGTCGCTTTTCTGGAGACACTGTTGCCGGTACAGGATCTGCCTGCGCGCCGGGACAGACCGGCGGGGACGGCGGTGGTCTGGGCCCACCCCTTCGCCGGCATCCCCGGTGGCCTGGCGGTGACCGACAGCCACGTTCAGGGTGTGGCCGGCAGTGTAGACGGCATAGAAGTGTTTAACGGCAACTGGCCCGATGAGCGGGCCAGCGGGCGCGCGGAGGAGATAGCCGTCCATTACGGCCTGGCCCGGCTGGGCGGCAGCGACAGCCACCGGCGGCGGCAGCTGTTCCGCTGCTGGACCGAGGTTGAAGAGGGGACCCTTGTGGAGGCGATACTGCGCCGGAAGACATCCGCGCACAGGGAACAACAGTCTATTCGCCGGTCCCGGCGATGACCTGCTTGCTGACGTTGCGTAGCGCTTCGAACACGCCCTCGCCGGTCAGGGCGCATGTCTCGAATGCGGGCGCATTGGTCTGGTTGAGCAGTTCGTCCAGGTCCGAGGCGGGGAATTTGTCGGTCAGGTCCCGCTTGTTGTATTGCAGTACCAGCCCCAGGTCCAGAGGGTTATCCCCCTGTTCCTCCAGGTTCTCCCACATGTTCAGGTAGCTCTCTACATTGTCGTCCAGGCGGTTGATCTGTGAGTCCACAACAAAGACGATGCCGTCCACCCCCTGGATGACCAGCTTCCTGCTGGCGTTGTACTGGCGCTGACCCGGGACGGTGTACAGGTGGAAGCGGGTATTGAGGCCCCGTACCTTGCCCAGAGTCAGCGGCAGGAAGTCGAAGTACAGGGTACGCTCCTCCTCGGTGGCGATGGACACCAGTTTGCCCTTGACCTGGGGGCTGATCTTCTTGTAGATATACTGCACGCTGGTGGTCTTGCCGCCGAGGCCGCAGCCGTAATAGACAATCTTGTAGTTTATCTCGCCGGCGGCGAGGTTAATCAGTGCCATCTTCAGTCGCTCCCTCTGCGTGTAACATCCTGTCCACGGCGGCTCCGGCCGATTCGGTGAATCGCTTGTCGTCGCGCCTGGGGCCCTGCTCGGCATCATACCGGATTATGGCGTCAGACAGTGCGCCGATGGCGCGGTTGGTAAGGACGCGGACCTTGCCGATACTGTCCACCCGACGAAAGCATACTACCAACAGCACGTTATCGGAAACCTGCGCGATATGCACGTTCAGCGGCTCACCCTCGTTGAACATCATGGTGAAGTCGGAATCGGTCAGAAGTTGCGCCAGCTGACGCGTAGCGGCGTAGGAACTGGCTGCCAGTGAAGCAACCGCGTCCGTATCGATGAACCCCGGGGAAGCCAGGGAGAGGATGGAGTGGCCGTCGGTGGATACCAGCCCCAGATAATCGGGTGAGATCGCCTTCCTCAACTGCTGGAGGATGTTCTGCGCCATCTTGAACTGGTATTCGTTTACTGTCTGTTTTTGGCTCACGGCAACCTGGGTAGATTAATAATATGGTTTCGCCCTTGTTGTTTCCGGAACATCGGCCGATAAAACGAAAAGTCTCGCCGGCCCGGGTAGGCCGTGACACTAATGCCCTCTAAAGTGCTTATCGGCAGCTACGGGGCTTATCGCCAGCTTATCTAAGGCTAAAGTTGAACCTTGGACAGGCGAGGAATATAATGACCCAAATCAAGGAAGTGGAGGTAAGAAGTGGAGAACCTGCCGGAGTTATCCAGCCTCTCAGACAAAGAGTTGAAAGCGATGATTCGGGAGCTCTGTTCAGATGAGCAGGAACTCAGCTTCCAGCGGCGCATCCTGCACGGGAAGATAGACATTCTCCGGGCCGAACTTGTAGAGCGTCTCTCCAAGAAAAGGGACCTGGGTGAGTCTTTAATCTCCGCCGATGATGTCTCCAAGCTGAGTGAGATCCTCTCGCGCCGGGAACCGTTTCCCATGCACGGCACGCCCAACAAGCCGAAATAGGGACGTCATGCCGGCGAGAACGCCGGGAGCTGTATATTTCATTTCGAACAGAGGAGGGAGTGAAAAGTGCCTGAACGTATAGCAAAAATGGTCCGGTCGATTCAGCGCCTGTTCGAGGATATGGGTGTTGACGTGGTGGAGGAGAGGATGATCCGCTTCATCGTCCAGGAGATACACAACGGCAAGAGCCTGGACGAGGCGATGGCGGAGCCATACGTGACCAACAACACCAGCGCCGAGTGGCGCAAGGAAGTGCTGGAACGGCCCGAGGTGGTAAGGGCCGTCGAAGAAGAGATTCAGAAGACCTTCGGGCAAGCCACGGGGGAATCCAAAGGTGACTAACGTCTACTGTCCTGAATGCGGCCACCAGAGCAAGGAAGAGGGCAAGTACTGCAGCAAGTGCGGTGCCCTGCTGCCGGATACTGGTGGCGAAGGGCAGGCGACCATCAGATATTCCCTGGATACCGAAGAGAAGGACATTGAGGAAGCCGGGATCAAGGATGTGGCCAGGGAGGGCGTTTCCCTGGTGGTCCGGAGTGGGGGAGGGCTGGCGGGAGAAAGTTTCAAGCTGGTCGGCAGGACCATCACTATCGGCCGCAGTCCCGGCAGCGATATCTTCCTTGACGATATCACTGTCTCGCGCAACCATGCCGTCATCGAACGCAAGGATGACGTCAATTACATCAAGGATCAGGGAAGTCTCAACGGCACCTATGTGAATCGCACCCGGGTGGAGACACAGAAGCTGTTTGACGGTGATCTGTTGCAGATCGGCAAATACAAGCTAACCTATATAGAAAAATGAGAGACGGCACAGAAACGGATGGCGGCAGCAAACCGCTGAATATAGGTGCCGTCGTCGAATTGCTCAAGGATGAATTCCCCGACGTCAGCATCAGCAAGATCCGCTATCTGGAAGACGAAAGATTAATAGCCCCCAAACGGTCCGCCGGAGGATATCGCAAGTTCTCCAAGGCTGATATCGAAAGGATCAGGACCATCCTCACGCTGCAGCGGGATGAGTTCCTGCCCCTTAAGGTGATACGGCAGGAGCTGTCGCGCAAGGGCGTGGTGGCGGTGAGGCCCGCCGGCGCCAGGCGCTTCAAGAAGGTGAGCCTCAAGCAGGACGACAAGGCGGCCGGGGCCAAGAGCTTCACCCTGGCTGAGGCGCTGGAGACGTCGGGAGCCGATGAGGGCCTGGTCCGCGAGCTGGAGGATTACGGGCTCATTTCCGGACAATCCAGCGGCGGGACACGGCGCTACGACCAGACGGATGTAGAGGTCATGGCTGCAGCTTCGGACCTGGCCGAGTACGGTGTGGCCGCGCGGAACCTGAGGACGCTCAAGAGTTCGGTGGACCGTGAATCGGCGCTGCTGTTGCAGATACTTTCGCCTACGCTTCGCTCCCGCAACCCGCAGACGCGGAAGGAGGGGATAGCGGCGCTGGAGAACCTGGCGACCGTATCCTCCTATCTGAAGCATCTGTTGCTCATCAAAGACCTGCGTAACTATACTACCCGTTGAGCCATCTCGCGGCTGCAGGCGCCGCGCCTGAATCCGGAAAGGAGTTTATCGATGGACCTTGCGACATTTATTAGGGACATACCCGACTTTCCCAAAAAAGGTATCGTTTTTAAGGACATCACGCCCCTGCTGGCGGACGCCGAGGCCCTCAGATACGCCGTGGACCAGTTGGCCGAGTTTGGTATCGGCAAGAAGGTGGACCTGATCCTGGGAGCGGAAGCCCGCGGTTTCATCCTGGGGGCGACGCTTGCCTATACGCTGGGCGCCGGTTTCATACCGGCCAGAAAGCCCGGCAAGCTGCCTTACAACACCGTTGGAGCCGAATACCAGCTGGAGTACGGCACCGATACCCTGGAGATCCACGAAGACGCCATCAAGCCGGGAACGCGGGTTATGATACATGACGACCTGCTGGCGACCGGCGGCACTGCCCGAGCCAAATGCGACCTGGTGGAAAAGATGGGCGCCGACGTCGTCGGCATATCCTTCGTAGTGGAACTGGGATTCCTGGAGGGCGTCGTGTTGGGAAAGAGTGTAGATAGCGGCGGTAGCCGTATCCTTGAAAGAAAAAATATCACTACACATAACCTAC
>CAJVWY010000005.1 GCA_913009925.1 uncultured bacterium | reverse complement strand
TTGTGCAACGGTATGTGCATGACGCGATATAATGATGGTACACTATAGGTGCGTACAAGTAGTAGTGTCAATGTCGGTGAAATTATATTTGCATTGTTTTATATTTTATATTTTTTTTTTTAATGATACGGCGACCACCGAGATCTACACTCTTTCCCTACACGACGCTCTTCCGATCTCGTTCGCCGCTCAAGCCCAGGCGCCGCGCCAGGGCTTCCCACAGATTGGAAAAGGGCTCATATTCCGGTTGCTTCATCAATAGCTATTCCCTTTCGGTTCGTTTGCCCCTTCCTTTGACGGGCATCCGCTGTCAATCCTACCATTATTACGGTTCCAACCGCCCTTTCTTTATGGTATTATTCCGCCTTGCGTGTAATTAACATCGATTACGGGAGTTTTTTTGGCCAATAGCAGACAGCAGCGGAAACGGGTAAGGATAACCCAGCGCGAACATGAAGAGAACCTGAGGTACAAATCGCGTATCAAGACCATGTTCCGGTCACTTACGGTAGCGGCCGCGGATGACAAGGAGCGTGCCACACAACTGGGGCTGGAACTGACCTCGGTAATCGATAAAGCCACCAGCCGCGGCGTCATTCATCCCCACAATGCCGCCAAAAAGAAATCCCGCATAACCTCCATAGTAGAGCTTCCCGAAGGTACCGGCTTGCCCAAGAGCGAGACCGCTGAAGAGAGCGCAGCGGACAAATCCAAGGCCCAGAAACGCGATGAGCGCCGTGCCGCCAGAAAGACCAAGAAGGCTGAGGCCCGCGCCAGTGTCAAGGCTCGCGCTCAGGCCGAGGCTCAGGCCGAGGCTGCTGAAGTTGAAGCGGCAGCGGAGAAAGAGAAAGAAGCTCCCGTCGAGGAGCCGGAAGCGAAAGAGGAAGCTCCCGTCGAGGAGCCGGAAAGCGAATAATTATCAATTCATGCATGTCAGCAATAATCCATGACCGCGCCCGGGGGTGCGGTTTTTTTATGCCGGCCGGCCACCGGTGGCGGTGCACTGGATATAACGCAAAAGCCATGTTAAGCCGTTGTTAAAAAAAGGGTATATAGGCAATAGGTACAATGACCAGTCAACGACTGCCGCAGGAGTCCAGCCGTAATGAATGGGGAGGAACCGATGGAGAATAAGGCTGCAATGGCCGGCGATCTGGATCAAATGCTGGCTGAAAGGCGCTTCGGAGATGTCACGGCGATGCTTTACGACGACCCGGCAATGGCCGAAAAGCTCGCTCGCAGGCTGAGCAGCGCCGACCGCGAGACACGGCGGGGTATCATCAACGTGCTGGGCCGTTTCGGGTTCGACCAGCCGGAGGCCGTCTATCCGTTCATCTCCAATATCCTGCACGCTCTGGAGGAAGACCCGGAGCTCAAATCCGAGGGCACCTGCGCCCTGGGCAACCTGGTCTACAATTACCGGGAAAAGTCCGAGGAGATCCTGCCCATCCTCAGGGAGATGCTGGACGACGATGACAGCTTTCTCCGCCAGGACGCCGCCGGAGCCATCGGCAATATCGGATTCAAATATCCGGACCTGGTGGAGAAGGATGTGCCACGTCTGATCAGTATGCTCTATTCGGACGACGAGGACGAGCGGGAGGCCGGCGCCCAGGCGCTGGGCAAGATCGGCATCAACTCACCGGAGTTGATCCAGGAGATATTCCCCCGTCTGGTAGGGGTGCTGGAACACGCCAAGGAGGCCAGTTGCGGCGGCATCATCTCCGCCTTCGGCTCCCTGGGCTATCACAACCCGGAGATGGTAAGGGAGCAGGTGGGGACACTGACCCGTTTCCTGAAGAGCAGTAACCCGGTGGCGGTTAAAAACGCTGTAATGGCCCTGGGGATGATCGGTATGGCCAACCGCGAACTCATCAAGGACGCGCTGCCCGAACTGAGGAAGCTTACCTCCAGCCCGGACCGGGAGATCAGCCTCAATGCCCTGGTGGCTGTCGAGGGTTCCTAGCTGCCTGCCAGCAGCCGGTCCAGATCCCCTTTTCTCTCCAGCTCCGCCAGGTCGTCGTAACCACCCACGTGTGTCTCACCGATGAAAATCTGCGGTACGGTGCGGCGGCCGGTTTTCTCGATCATCTCGTCGCGGCGGCTCTGCTCCGGGTCCACATATATCTTCTCCAAACCGGTCACCCCCTTCGTCTCCAACAGGCGCTCAGCCCTTATACAGAAGGGGCAGGTTGATGTGCAGTACATGACTACCTTGACCATTATCCACCCTCCGGCCGGTTGACCCTCGACCATGCAGAAAAGCCGCCTTTCAGATTATAGACCTGGGAGAAACCGTGTTTCTTGAGGAGCAAACAGGCCCGCCGCGAGCGCGACCCGCTGCGACAGCTCACCACCAGCGGCCGGTCCCTGTACTTCTCTATTGTTTTCATCTGATTTCTTATCCGGCTCATGGGAAGGTTGCGCGATTCCGGAATGTGGGCAGTGGCGTACTCATGCTTCTCGCGCACATCCACGATCAACGCCTGTTCGTCTTCCACCATCCGGCTTGCCGTCCTGACGTTCACCTGCCGTATGCCGCGCAGATAAAAACCATAGCGCATCCACAAATAGGTACCGCCGAACAGCAGTACCAGTACCAGCCAGATGTTGTTACTGAGGAATTCTCCCATAGCGTCTCAGGGTTTAGATGAACAACGGCGGCAAAGGATTCAAGCGCCGTCCCGTTTCCGCTTAAGGTCCTCCAGTTCGTCCTCCAGTTCGGTGATCCGGAATTCCAGCTCGCTATTGGTGGAGCAGGAGGAGAGCTTGTGTCTCAACTCCCTGAGCTCCTCTTTTATCTGCTCCTCTCTGTTCCCGCCCTGTTCCTGGTTCATCTCGTCTCCTCCATCCTAGAGTTCCTCCAGTACCCTGGCAACGGCCAGTTCCAGTGAAAGATCGGAGCGCAGTTCACTGCCGCCCTTCAGATCCACATCCAGATCAGAGAATATGCGCAACGCTCTTTTCAGACCCGCCGATGTGAAGTTGGCGCTCTGTCCCGCCAGCTTGCGGGCCGGGTATGGTTTCATACCCAGGCCCGCGGCCGCCCGGGCCGGGTCCTCTCCCTTCTCCAACGCCGACGTCACATGACTCAGGCGCTTCAGATGCCTGGCGACGATGAAGAAAACCGAACCCGGCTCGTTACGATCCCCCAGCAGTTCCTCCAGATGCATGAAGGTCGCTTCGCTGTCCCTGGCGCCGATGGCGTCTGTCAGGTCCCATACCTTGGCGTCGGTGGAGACCCAGCACACAGCCTCGATGTCCTCCATCCTCACCTTGCCCTTCACCTTCCCCGAACCTCCGGCGCCGGACTTCCCCGCTCCCTTCCCCGCGCCTGTTCCCATACCCTTATATGCGGCTATCTTGTCCAGTTCGGCCATGATGACCCGTTGCTCCGTTCCTGCCAGAGCGATCAACCGCCGCGCCTCAGGTGGTTCCATCTTCAGGCGGTGCCGCCGCGCCTGCTCCATGACCCATGCAGGCAGATCCGAAGCCCGGGGCGCATCGTACGCCAGTATGTCGCCGGCGGCGGCAACCGCCTTGTAAAGCGCCTCGTTCTTCCGAAGACCGGCCCCCACCAGCGCCAGACAGCAGTAGTCCGGTGGTGAGGCCAGGTAGGCGGCGACGGTATCCTTGTCCGCCTTGCGCCACTGGCCGATATTGTTTACCATCACCAGCCGGATGGCGTCGCCGAAGGGAGGTGTATCGGCCGCCTGGAGCACAGCTGTCGCCCCGTCGCGGCCGGCGTCGAAGATGTCGATGTTGAGGTCGGTACCCGAGTCGTCTATCACCCGCCGGCGCAGACGCCGTGCCGCCAGCTCCACCTTGGGCTCGTCGCTGCCGGTTATCAGGTAGACGGGCTCAAGACCGTCTTTCCTGTCCTCAGCGCTCATCTTTCCACCCAGACTTCCAGAGAATCTCCGGCCAGCGATACGGTTACCGTGCCCCGCCGGTCCGTGCGATATACACGGGAGCCGGCGGCCGCCAGCTTCGCCAGCGTGCTTTCCGCCGGATGTCCGTAGGAATTGCCCTCTCCCACCGAGATGACGGCGATCTGCGGTTTTATCTTTCTCAGTGCCTGTTCCATAAAATCGTCCTTGCTGCCATGATGCCCAACCTTATACACGTCCACCGGGTCCAGGTCCAGGGTCAGCAATGTCTCTCCCTCCGCGTCTCCTGGTAGAAGTATATCAAGGCCCCGGCAGGAAACGTCCAGGACCAGCGAATCGGCGTTGGCGTCGTCCTCATGCATGCTTTCGCCTGGATGCAATACCTTCAGCTCCAGCTCCTGGAAGCGTAACACCTCTCCCCGTCGAAGCGTGCCGTAGGGGATACCCCGCCGCTCCAGTTCCTGGAGCAGGTCCCGGTATACGGGGCTGGAGGACGGCGGTGATGCGTCATAGAACCTCGCCACATCATACTTCCTCACCACAGGTATGAGCCCGGACAGATGGTCCGCGTGGGGATGGGTGAGTATGACCGCATCCAGCCGCCGGACACCGTGTTCCCTAAGCAGCTTGACGGTATCCGAACCCGGGCCGCCATCGATGAGCACGGTGGCTCCACCGGGCACCTGGATGAGGGTGGCGTCCCCCTGGCCCACATCGAGGAAGGAAACGGTGTAGCTGTCCGGCGCCTTCCCGGTGCCGCCACCCAGCCAGGCCAGGCCGATGAGCAGCGCCGGCAGCAACACCGCTGCGAGCAAATAACCGCGTCTCCGCCTGACCCTGGCGACTGCTCCGGCAAGTGCGTTCTTTCCCGCGGCCGTTACCATTAGCACCAGCATACCGTAGAAAGCGGACATTGCCAGAAGCCCAGGCGCCTCGCCGGTATATGTGGCCCGGGGACGTGAAGCGAAAAAGCGGGCTACGGTAATAAGATAACCGGTGCAGGCGGCGGCCAGGGCATTCAGCAGCCAGTTGAGCGATCCGCTCACCGGCGCCGCCGCCGCCGACAACACACCCATCAGCATCACCGGCCCCGACACCGGCGCCGCCGCCACATTGGCGGGGATAGTCATCAGCGGTACCTGGTGGAAGTGATATAGCAGGATAGGGGCGGTAACCAGCCCCGCCGCCGCCGAGATGGCCACCGGCTCACGCAGTATCGCGGGCACGGATGACAACGACGCCGATAGCACCGGCGCCACCAGGAAGATGGACAGTACCGCCGCGTAGGAAAGCTGGAACCCGGGATCAAACAGGCTGTTGGGGTTGATGGTGAGAATGACGGCCGCCGACAGGGCCAGGAAGTGGTAGGTGTCCGTCTGCCGGGAGAAGAACAGCGCCGCCAGGCCCAGCACACCGACGATGCCGGCGCGGACGATGGAGGGATCAGCGCCGGTCAGGGGCACGTAAACGGTAACGGCTACCGCCGCCATAGCCGTCGACGCCATGCGTGGCAACCGCAACCCCCGGCAGATGAGCATGACGATGAATCCCAGAAGCACAACATTCTGGCCGGAGACCGCCAGCAGATGCAGCAGGCCGGAGGCACGGAAATCATCGATGACATCGTCCGGCACACCGGAGGTATCGCCAAGGACTATTCCCAGAAAGAGACCGCCGGCAGCGCCCCAGTCCCCCGCCAAGAGGCTGTGTCGCACATGACGTCTGAGCCGGTCCACCAGCCCCGCGGGCCCACCACGCCGGCCGGGAGAAACCTCCAGACCGGAGATGCCGGTGGAGATGACGGCGTTGACCCCCCGCCGGCGCAGATATAACCCGTAATCGAAATCAGCGCCGGGGTTGGCGGGCGGTTCTGCTACCGTACCGCTGACTTTCAGCCGCCGCCCCTCTTCCAGCTCTTCACCGGCAAGCCCGTCACAGGTGCCCTGGCAATATATCTGCACCAGTACATCCTCATCGGCCGGCAGGGATTGGCGGCGACGGTCGACCGACGTGACATGTCCTATAAAGCTGAGCTTGCCGTTGGCGAGCCTGGGGGTCCTGACGACGGTCGCTTCCGCCGTCACCCATTTACCCTCCAGACCCGCCAGGAGACTTTCCTGTAGTGCCTGCTGCCGCAGCGAACCCACGATGAGCCCCAGCAACAGGAACGCAAAGCAGAGCACCGCGGCCCGGGGCACGGACCGGTGCAACATCGCCACGGTGAACAGGCAGGCGGCTGCAGCGACAGCCAGAGCCGCCACACCCACCCCTGTAGTGCTCAGCGCCAGGCTCATGCCTATGCCGGCTATATACGCAAGGACGACCAGCGTCGGCCGCCAGGCACCCAGGTGGGTCTGTTTCCCTACCGCTGCGCCCGGACCATCATCCATGTCTCTAATGAAGGAACGTGCCTGTCTGCAGCGAATATATCCGCCACTCCGGGAAACCTTTTTACTTTCGATGACATTAGAACACTTTTACGAATAACATTGATGTGTTTTCCTTATAGTTGTAAAGTACTAGAGAAGGCTCACGGAAATGACGATAAAGATTGTGTCGGTGAGACCAGGGTGGCAGCCCTTGGCCGATGACCCGGCACCTTGTACCAACCGGCGGCGCTGCCCTTGGGGCAGCGCCGCAGCATTAATGCGCAACACATCGGCCACCGTTACCGGAGACCGGCAAGGGCCCAAGACAAAATACCTTCCGTGTCTGGAAAAAAGTGGCAAATAATAGATGATTGTGTTAAAAATAGGATGTGTAACCTGTAAAAGGATTTATCATTTTGTAAAGTGTGTCTGCCCCGGTCTTCACCCGTCCGGGGTGCCGCAGGCTTAAGCTGCGAGGTGGGCTTTCCTGTGTGAGGAGTTTCATGCTACTTCTCGCTGGGGGGGAAAGACCAGACAGCAGCACCGGCGGCTGACACTTCTACCAGCCGGCGGCGCTGAATTTTCAGCGCCGCTGGGGTTTTTCCGGAGACGTTTTCCTTCACACCCTCACCTTATCCTTCATCCCTTCGAACTTGGCCGGGCCTATCCCCGGCACCTCCATCAATTCCTCCACACTGCTGAAACCGCCGACTTCCCGGCGGTAAGCGATTATCTTTTGCGCCGTCTTCTCCCCCACGCCGTCCAGCTGCTGCAGCTGTTCGGCGTCGGCAGTGTTGATGTTGATCAATTGTCCTGACCCGCCAACATCGGTTCCCACACCCAGCGCGCCGCCGGCCGTCGCCGGTACCGCCTCTCCCTGGGCCGGCACGAACAGCTGCTGCCCGTCGCTAAGCACAGCGGCCAGGTTGATCCGGTCCAGGTCGGCCTCGGGCAACGCTCCACCTGCGTGTTCGAGGGCGTCCGCCGCCCGGTCTCCTTCCACCAGCTCGTAGATGCCCGGCATCGCCACCGATCCGGCCACATGCACAATAATCGGGCCGAGCTCATCGGCGACGGCGCCTGATCCGTCGACGGTCTCCGTGACGGCTCCCAGCTGGATACTGGCCTCCGGGGAATCTCCCCCACCCGGACCGCTCCGGCCCAGATGTCCATACAGATAATTTCCGCCCACAAGCAGGATGACCATCCCTACGGCTGCCCAGACCAGCGCCTGGCCGCGGGAAACTCCGTACATCGACAGACGCTCGCTGATTCCCATGTCCTCGCTGTCAATCATAAATAAAGTCCAGATCGCGGTTAGGTGATTCAAGGCATCGAAAAAGACCAACATCGGGGGAACGGCATTGCCGCAGGTGAGTTGGGGAGCAGCGTCGCCTTGTCTGGCAACACTCTCGAGGTTATCATATTATTACACGCCGGGATCTGCAACCGCCCGGCGAATCTGGGGTCTGTATCTACCTGACCACGAAGTTGACCAGCTTGCCGGGTACGACGATCTCCTTGACGATTTCCTTGCCCTCAGTGTGACGAGCCACCTTGGCGCTGGTACGGGCGGCCTCAAGCAGTTCCTCGCTGCCGGCCTTCGAAGGCACCTGCACCCGGTCGCGAAGCTTGCCGTTGACCTGGACCACCAGCTCATAAGTCTCCTCTTCCAGGTAGCGCTCGTCAGCCTCAGGCCATGGTTCCTGCCACAGTCGCTCATGGTCCAGGCGCTGCCATAGCTCTGAACAGATGTGGGGCGTAAAGGGATCGAGCAACTTCACCACCGTCTCGGCCATGAAGCGCAGCACTCCCTGGCCCTCCTCGCTGCGGTAGAGACCGTCCTTGGCCAGATAGGCATCGTTCACCAGTTCCATGACAGCGCTGATGGCGGTATTGAAGCGAAACCGTTCGGAGATGTCGGCGCTCACCTTGGCGATGGTGCGATTGGTCTTTCGCACCAGCCTCTTCGCCTCATCGTATTCATTGGCGTAGTCGGCGTAGCGGCGTGGCTCCACCTTCTCCACCACCTCGTTCACCAGCCGCCAGACACGCCCGAGAAAGCGGAAGGCTCCCTCGATGCCCTGGTCCTGCCATTCGACATCGAGTTCGGGGGGACCAATGAACAGGATATAAAGACGCAGCGTATCGGCCCCATAGCGATTCATGTGTTCGTCGGGGTTGACCACGTTGCCTTTGGACTTGCTCATCTTGGCACCCTTGTAATGGATCATCCCCTGAGTGAAGAGGTTGGTGAATGGTTCCTGGAAATCAACCATTTCCAGGTCAAAGAGCACCTTGGTGAAGAAGCGGGCATACATCAGGTGCAGGATGGCATGCTCCACGCCGCCGATATACTGATCCACCGGCATCCAGTAGTTGGCTACAGCGCTGTCAAAAGGTTCTTCGTCGTTATGCGGGTCCGTGTAGCGCAGGAAGTACCAGGACGAATCGACGAAAGTATCCATGGTGTCGGTCTCGCGCCGTGCGGGACCTCCGCAGGCGGGACAGGAGGTATGGACGAACTCCGGGTTGGTGGCCAGCGGTGACTGCCCCCTGGGGGCGTAGTCGTCCACATCGGGCAGCAGCACCGGCAGGTCCCTGACCGGCACCGGTACCGTGCCGCACCGGTCGCAGTGGATCATGGGGATAGGCGCGCCCCAGTAGCGCTGGCGGCTCACCAGCCAGTCGCGCAGGCGGTAGCTGACCGCTTGCCTGCCCTTGCCCTCCGACTGGAGCCAGGCGGTGATGGCCCGGCCGCCCTCTCGGTTGTCCTGGCCATCGAAGCGGCCGGAGTTGACCATGGTCCCGTCCGCCTCGAAAGCCGTTTCCATGGTTCTTCCGTCTTCCGGACCCACCGTGGTGCCGTCCTCGCGCTTGCCGGAGACCACCACCCTGACCTCGATGCCGAACCTGCGGGCGAACTCAAAATCGCGCTGGTCATGGGCGGGCACGGCCATGATGGCGCCGGTGCCATAACCCATCAGCACATAGTCGCTCGCGTATATGGGGATCTTTTCGCCGTTGACCGGATTGGTGGCGTAGCGTCCGGTGAACTCCCCGGTCTTCTCCCGGTCGGTGACCGCGCGGTCGACAGCCGACTTGGCGCGGGTTTTGGCAACATACTCCCTCACCGCGGCTTCCCTTTCCGTACCATCAACCAGCTTATCGACCAGTTCGTGTTCGGGCGCCAGCAGGAAGAAGGTGGCACCGAACAGGGTATCCGGCCGGGTAGTAAACACCGGGATTTCCAGGTCCAGCTCATCCACGCGGAAGATGACCTCGGTGCCTTCACTTCTGCCGATCCAGTTGCGCTGCATGGTAATAACCCGCTCGGGCCATTGCTCCAGCAGCTTGAAGTCCTCCAGCAGCCGTTCGGCGTACTCGGTGATCCTGAAGAACCACTGGGCCAGGTTGCGGGTCTCAACCTCGCTGTCACAACGTTCGCAGGCGCCCTGGACCACCTGCTCGTTGGCCAGCACCGTCTGGCAGGAGGGACACCAGTTAACGGCCGCTTCCTGGCGGTAGGCCAGACCGCGTTCGAAAAACTTCAGGAAAAAATACTGGGTCCATTTATAGTATTCAGGGTCGCAGGTAGCCAGCTCGCGGGTCCAGTCGATGGAGACGCCCAATGTGCGTAACTGCTTCTCGATGTTTTCCGTATTACGTTTGGTCAGTTCCGCCGGAGGCAGCCCGGTCTTGATGGCGGCATTCTCCGCGGGCAGTCCAAAAGCGTCATAACCCATGGGGTGGAAGACGGTGAAGCCGTTACGGATACGGAATCGGGCGATGACGTCGCCCATGGTGTAGTTCTTCACGTGCCCCATATGAAGCGTCCCTGAAGGGTAGGGCAGCATCTCCAGCACGTAGCTTTTCCGGGACCGGTCGGCCGCGGCGGGGTCTGCGGGGTTGGGGACGTCGAAGGCTTGTTCCTTCTCCCATGCCCGCTGCCACTTGGCTTCGATATCTTTTGGTGTATACTTGTCCATCAGCCTGCGCCATTATATCAGGAGATGCGGACAGGCCGACAGCGCGCCGCCGACGCCCGGCGGCGGCAGGAATAACCTTCTCCGGCACCGGAATGAAGCCTGTCGGGCAACTATACAGGCGGGGGAAGCATGAGGGACGCTTGAATCAGGCGCCTAGGGATATGTATAGCTGTTTCCACACTCGTCATCGGTACCGGCATTGACGGTAGCGACAAAAACCACGACCCCGGTGGGGACATTGTACTGAAGATCGGCGGTAGCTGTCGCCCCCGCCGCGATCACGCCGATGGATACGGGCATCCCCGTTGCACAAACAACACTGCTGGTGGCTGTTGAACCGGTAATCGCCACATTGTACGCGGATGCGCCGCCCGAATTCTGAATGCTGTAAGAAACATTCAGCAGGCCCGCGGTATAGTTGGCATAACTCTGCCAGTAGGGCGTGAACGAAGCTATCGACAGCGACGGCTTCCCTGTCGTACAGGGAAAGCCGTTATTATCGAGCTTGTCGAAGTAGATGTCACCCAGACTGTCGGAGACGGAAGAGGTCCAGGCTACGTAGACGTGGCTACTGTCCACAGCCAACCCCATATACTCCCCCAGCCAGCCTTCAGTCGATCCGTATCGCACCGGTGAGGCAAAGCTCTGGTCATTGATGCTGGTGTTGGACGAGAAACTCAGGCCGCCGTCGGCGCTCTTTGCCATATAGACGTCCCATTTTGAATCATTGGCGTCACCACGTCGGTCATACCAGCCGACATCGATGGTGCCATCGGGCTTCACGTCCATCCATGGCAGAATCTGATCGTTCGCCGTCCCGTCGTCATTCAGGGTGATCGGCGTGCTCCATGTGGCGCCGCCGTCGGTGGACTTGATGAACCGGATGTCGGCGTCATCGGGGCCATCCAGCAGCAGCGTTCTGTCCGGGTCCTCGGCATAGACCATATAAAGCTCCGACGAATTGCCGGGTGATACCTTCAGTACCGGGGCACCCTTGGCCCTGGTATTGTCAGTTAAAGGATTCAGGTTCAAGGAAGGAAGGTCGATCGTGGCCACCGTCTTGTCCGTCCCCCAGCTGGCGCCGCCGTCGGCGGAGCTGTCGAGATAGATGGTCCCGGCGCCTCCCGTCTGAACATTGTAGTCCATCCACGAGACATATACCGTTCCATCGGGCGCCACCGCCGGCACGGGCATATTGCCCATGTCGCGGCTTGCATTCTCGTCATTGATGCGGCCCGGAAAAGCCGAACTGGTCCCGGCCGCGATGTTGAAGGTGGCGCCGCCGTCGTTGGAATAGGCAAAATAGACATCGCTGTAGGGCTGGAACATGTTCCAGCCTCTGTCCTCGACCCAGGCGACATAGATATTGTCGGTGTAAGAACTGCCGATGAACCTGTCCGCCGTCATCTGGCAGCGGTCGTTGAGCCGGTAATTCGGGTCCTGGGGGGCGGCGGCGGTACCGTTTTCGGCAACCGCGACCGGCGTCTGCCAGGAAGCACCTCCGTTTACGGACTTATGCACATACAGGCCGCTTGACGGGCCTGACGCCCAGTTGGCGTCTGTGGCGATGTGAGCTACGAAGACATTGCCCTGGGTGTCCACAGTCGCGGTCGGATCGAATGCCTCCACCAGCAAGGCCCCCGACGAATGCGCCGGATAGGGCAACTGACCGTTGACCCAGTTCGCCCCTCCATCCGTACTGTAGCTCACGCCGATTCCGGGCCCGCCCGCGAAGGGTTGATCATTGTAAGCAGCGAGCAGCAGTTGGGGTTGTCCGGGGGTGTTCCCCGGAATGAGCGTTAGCGATATCTCATTCTGGTTCAAGGTACCCAGCGGATCGACATCGACCTGCGCATCCGTACCCGATCCGGTCGCCACACCGGTCATGACAAGCGCTATTGCGTTCACTAACATAATTGCGATAAAGAACGATAACCGGAGCTTTTTCCCTTGAATACCCATTGCGAACCTCCCTTTGCCCTACCCAACAGTACCTGGCGTCAAGCCACCCGCATAGTTCAGATTCGTTCACGGGGAGTTATCGGTACGGACCCATCCTGCAGGTTTGCCGGCTACGGATGCGAAGCCGGACTGTTCGAATTCTTCTATTGCTTATGACCTGCTCCGGGAGAGCAGCCCTCGCAAGCAAGGATGGGACCTTCAGATATTGAAAGATATTAAGAAAGGCCGTGCTATACCCACCACTCCCCACACAAAATATCCCTTCAAACCTGTTTGAAAACAGTAGCATCTCTGAAACGATTTGTAAATCATGAAACCTGATTTATTTAGTCAAGAAATTGCGGGCCGTGAACGGCCCGCCAGGTTGCTGGTTTGTGCTGTCGTTCCCGATCGCTCAGACACAGCCCCACTCACCCTTTCTGCCCTGGGACCACATCCAGGCAGCTGCAAAGATCTGCGAACGGCCGTCGTAGATGCTGGCGCCGCCGTAAGGAGTGCCAGCGAACGTTCCCGGATGGAACTGGAACAGACCCTTGTTGACGCCGTTATCCGCCTGGGGGTTCCCACCGCTCTCACAGCTCATCACCCGGTACAGGGCTGCCGCGTCTTGCCCGTACAGGCCTGCGGCCTCCACCAGGTCCGGACCCCAGTTGCCGAAACGGCTGGCCGCTTCGGCGTCGCGGCGCTCCTTTTCCTTCTGCGCCTGCAGTTGCGCGACCTGCTGCGCGTAGGCGGCATCCCGCTCGGCCTGCTTATACTCTTCTATGCTGTCGTTCACCTGTGCGACACCGGCGCGTGCCACCGTGAAAAGGTCGGCTTGCCGATCATGGACATCGCTGTTCGACGCCTCGGCTATCACTACCGCTACGGCCGCTATAACCAGTGCCACTACCGTCATCAACACCATTAACCTGATTTCCTTCATTCTTCCTTTCCGGCTCCCCTGGAGCCTTTACCAGCTTGTATGTCACGCGGCCATCCAGGCATCCGTCAGGCCGTTGCGCTGTCACCGGGACTGCAGTCCCAGGCCCCCAGCATGCGCACGCACGCAGAAACGCAGGCAAAGTGTTGGAATCAAAGAAGGAAGGTCACTTGCGCGGAGGCTTCCGCAGGGTGCAGCTGAGGGTTACAGCGCTCTTTAGTTTTATGCAAACTCGAGCATTGTAGGTTATTTCATACGAATTGGCAAGGGAAATTGTGTTTGGAGGCAGCTTGCAGTCCCTCTGCGGTAATAATAGGTTTGTCCAGTATCGATGCGGGGGACACTGACTGACATGGAACTCAACCCGAAAACCAAGATCGATGATCTGCTGAGCGGCTATCCTTTTCTGCTGGAATTCTTCCTGGGCCAATCCCCCAGGTTCAAGATCCTCAAGAGCCCTATTTCAAGAAAAACCATCGGCAAAGTAGCCACCCTGGCCCAGGTGGCGTCCATCGGCGGACTGCCTCTCGATCATTTTCTTTCCGATATCGCCACCGAGATCAAGGCAAAGACCGGCGAGGATGTGGCGGTCAAGCGGGATGATAACGGAGTCGAGGCGCTGGCAAAGGAGGACAGCGAATCCCGTCAGGAGGTCCTCAAGGGGATTATCAAGGACCTGCATGACGGCGTGGACATGGAGATCCTCAAACAGCGATTCCGGGAGCTGATCAAAGACATCGATGCCTCGGAGATCGCCGTCATGGAACAGGCGTTGATCGAAGAGGGTATGCCCGAATCGGAGATCAAGCGTCTCTGCGACGTTCACGTAGAGGTGTTCAAGGAATCCCTGAAGGATCAGGGCCCGGCCCAGGCGCCCGCAGGTCACCCCGTACAGACGTTCATGCGTGAAAACAGGGCGGCGGAAGAGATCGTGCGGGAGATGGCGCCGATCCTTGACAAGGCCCGCGATTCATCGGAAGAGGATTTTTCCCGGCGCTACCAGGGTGACCTGAAGCGGCTGCTGGATCGCCTGGCCGATATTGACATTCATTACCTGCGGAAGGAAAACCAGCTGTTCCCCCTGCTTGAGGAGCACGGCGTCGAGGGTCCTTCACAGGTCATGTGGGCGCTTCAT
Source organism: uncultured bacterium (assembly GCA_913009925.1). Classification (GTDB taxonomy): domain Bacteria; phylum Actinomycetota; class Thermoleophilia; order BMS3ABIN01; family BMS3ABIN01; genus BMS3ABIN01. Next base: position 1,301 of record CAJVWY010000005.1, on the reverse strand, counting down.
GATGACATCAGGGATGCCCTGAAGACGGTCCGAGCCGAGCTCGCCGGCCCCCATGGCCGCGAAGCCTTGAACACCGTCGACTACCTGGTTACATCCATCAGCGACATGATCTATAAAGAGGAGAACATCCTGTTCCCCATGGCCATGGAGATTCTCTCCGATGCCGACTGGCAAAAAGTGAGCCGCGGCGAAGAGGACATCGGTTATGCCTGGATCGAGCCCGAAAAGGGTTGGTCTCCCGGGCCAGCCGCCGGCCCTGCTGAGGAGGAAGCAGCTCCGGGCCCCGCCACCCTGGAGCTGTCTACCGGGCATCTGACTCCCGAACAGGTGAACCTGATGCTGACGCACCTGCCCGTGGAACTCACGTTTGTCGATGAGAACGATGAAGTGCGTTATTACTCACAGGTACCTGACCAGATCTTCCCGCGCAGCCCCGGCGTCATCGGCCGGCGGGTACAGAAATGCCATCCACCGGCAAGCCTGGACAAGGTGCAGAAGATCCTCGACGATTTCAGGTCGGGCCGGCAGGACGTCGCCGATTTCTGGCTGGAGATGAACGACCGGTTCATCTACATAAGATACTTCCCCGTTCGTGACGCCGACGGCGTCTACAAGGGTACCCTGGAGGTCGCCCAGGACGCCACGGAGCTAAGGAAACTGACCGGCGAGAAACGCCTGTATCAGTAATCGATCTTCGGACTTACCCCCGCGTAATTATGGCACCGGTCGCAGAATTCTTCCCGGTTGGTGTGGCAGGCCGCACATTGTTTGGTACTCTGGCCCTTCTGCTTCAAGATATTCATATGGTTGCGCATATACTCGATGTCCACACCGTATTGAGCGATGGAGCTGTTGAGCTGAGGCTTGGGGAGGCTTTCGGCATACTGTTCCATCGAGACATTCTCCTCCTCTCCCGAACCCCCGCTGTTTAATATGGGGATGGGAAGACCTCTGAAGATATTACCGTTCGCCGCGTGCACCGAAAACGGCAGGTATAGAATGGCGCTAAAGATTACCAGAAGGATCATTGCTTTTACTTTCATGCTCATACTTTAACTCCCGGTTCTATCGCCCTGCCCACCGACTGTTGTACGCCCCCGGCCACACTCATCGGTACCCCGTACCTGGGCAGGTATTTTTTATTATGTCGTCAGCCACCCGAGATCGGAAGAGCGTCGGGTAGGGAAAGAGTGTAGATCTCGGTGGTCGCCGTATCATTAAAAAAAAAAGAGAGAGAGAGAGAGAGAGTAAACGGCTTCGCCATAATTTCCATATGACCTGTACTATACAGTTGTTGAGCC
>CAJVWY010000004.1 GCA_913009925.1 uncultured bacterium | reverse complement strand
AAAAAAAGAAAAAAAAAGTGAGGTTTTTTTTTTCAAGCAGAAGACGGCATACGAGATAAAGGAATGTGACTGGAGTTCAGACGTGTGCTCTTCCGATCTGATCGCCGTACGCATCAACCGTCAGTTCCTGCGGGACCGGCGCTTCCTGGCCCTGTCGCTGATCGTTCCCTTCCTGCTGATGCTGCTGATGAAATATATATTCGATTCCCTGCCGGGGCTGGTGCGGCTGGGCGTCCATATCTCCGATTACGCCATCATGGTGGCGGCATACCTGGTATTCTTCATCGCCTACGTGCTGTCGGCCATCGTGCTGGTACGGGACCGGGCCATCGGCACCCTCAGCCGCATGTTCGTCTGCGGCTACCGCCGCCGTGAGATAGTTATCGGCTACATCGCCGGTTACTCCACCATCGCCTCCATCCAGACGGCGGAGGTGCTGCTGCTGACGCGCTACCTGTTCGATGTGCACCTGCTCTCGGCCATCGTGCCGGTCCTGCTGACCATGCTGTCGCTGGCCGTGGTCTCCGTGGGACTGGGCCTGTTCATCTCCAATTTCGCCCGCAACGAAGGCCAGGTCTTCCCCTTCATCCCGTTGGTGGCCGTACCGGCGGCGTTGCTGTCCGGCATCGCCATACCGGTGGCGGATCTGCCCTGGGCGCTCCAGTGGTTCAGTTACCTTGTGCCCCTGCGCTACGCCGCGGACGTTCTGCGTGAGGTATTGATAAAGAATGGCAGCTTCCTGGACGTGCTGGCGCCGTTCTTCGCCCTGATCGTTTTCGGAGTCCTGCTGGTGTCGCTGGCCAGCCTGACCCTTAAGGAGGGTGAATAGCACCCTCAGGAAGCCTTGGCCTGGGGCGGCTGGAGTACGGCGATGAAGGCGGCGACCACGTCGGGGTCGAACTGGGTCCCCGCGCCCAGCTGCAACTCAGCCAGCGCCTGCTCGACAGCCATCGCCTGGCGATAGGGACGATCGGCGGTCATCGCCTGGAAGGCATCGGCTACGGCGATGATGCGGGCGCCCATTGGTATATTCTTCCCGGAAAGGCCATCCGGATAGCCGGCGCCGTCGTAATGCTCGTGGTGATGGCGCACCACCGGCAGGAAGCTCTCCAGGCTGCTGATGTGCTTGAGAATGGCTTCACTGACCTCCGGATGCTCCTTGATACGGCGCCATTCCTCCGCGGTGAGGCTGCCACGTTTGTTGATTATCTCTTGGGGGATGCTGACCAGGCCCACGTCGTGCAGCAACCCGGCCACCCGGATGCGGTGTATCTCCTCTTCGTCCATCTTCATGCTGGAGGCGATGCTGGAAGCCAGCCGTGCCACCAACTCGGCGTGTTGCGGCTCGTGGGTGGCACTCTCGTCCACCGACGCCGCCATGACCTGGACCGCCGCAAGGTGCAGCTCTTCGCGAACCAGGTCCTCCAGCGAGGTCCGTTCGTAAGCGCCGGACTCCTCGTGGAACAGAGTCACCCGATTGCCCCCCTGCCTCTTGCTGAAATACATGGACCAGTCGGCCTTATCCACCAACTCATTGGCCTGCTGGCCGTCATTGGGGTAACTGGCAAGCCCCACACTGGCGGTCAATAGCGAGTTGGCCTTGGAGCGCGACTCAAAGGAGAACCCGGCGATACGGCGGCGGATGCGATGGGCTATTATCTGGGCGCCGGAACTGTCCGTCTCCGGCAGGATAAGGGCGAACTCCTCACCACCGTACCGGGCGGCGATATCGATGGCCCGCTTGGACTCGGTGATGAGCCGCGACACTTCCCTCAGGGCCATATCACCAAGGGCGTGCCCGTTGATGTCGTTGAAACTCTTGAACCGGTCCAGGTCGCAGAAGATGACCGACACCGGCTTCTGGTTGCGTGATGAGCGCTCCATCTCCTCCTTGAGACGCGAGTAGAAGTAGCGCTGATTGTATAGGCCGGTGAGGCCGTCGGTCACTGCCTCTTCCTGGCTGCGCTCCAGCATCTGCGCATTCTGGATGGCGATGGCTGCCTGGTTGGAGAGTATGGTCAGGACCGACAGCTCATCGCGGCCGTAGGTCTCCGTCTCCTTGCTATAAACGTAGAATACACCGAGCCGTTTCTTGCGTACCTTGAGCGGCAGGCAGATGAAGGCCCTGATCCCCTCGCGCCGGGCCAGGTCGCTGAGACGGTGCCTCGCCTCCAGGTCGTCGCTGAACACCGCCGAGTCTCCCAGCAGGCACTCGTCGGCCAGCCCTCCCCTGCGAAACTGCATCCTGCTGACGAACTCATCGCTGAGGCCCTTGGTATAGGTGTCGGCGAACGTCTGCTTCTCCTCGTCATACAGCACCACCGCCGCCGCCTGCGACTCGGTCAGGGCCAGCCCCTTGTCCATAACGATGTCGATCACCTGCTCCCAGTTCAGCTCGGAGCTGATGGCCAGGGCGATATCGGACAGGCTGTTGAGCTGTTCGATCTCATGCTGAACGGCGTCGGCCATGCGGTTGAAGGCATGGCCCAGTTCCGCTATCTCATCATGGGTATTGACATGGACGCGCCGCTCCAGATCGCCCGCCACCATGGCCGCCGCCGCGTCCTTCAACTCCTGCACCGGCCGTGACAACCGCCGGGCCGCGGTAATCGTGATCAGCAGACTGAGGCTGAGCCCGAACAGGGCCGTAAACAAGAAATAGCTACGGAGCCCGCTCGATGCTTTCTCCACTTCGGCCTGAGCCTGCTCGTTGCGGTTGTTGAAACCGGCTGCCAGCAGGGCGTTATAGCTGCTGATGGTGTTCTGCAGCTCGTCCGCCTGTTTTTCCTTCTCGATGGCGCCGGCCACGTTGCCAGCCTGTATCTCCGGCACGATACTGCTGATAAACAGGTCGTCGAACCGGTTGGCCGTTTCCTCCATCCGCGCCAGCAGCTCCCGCTCCTGCGCGGTCTCCGCATGAAAAGTTGCTTCGGCAAGAGCGCTCTGACGGAGCGAGCGCGCCTCCAGGAAGTCCGCCACTTTGCCCAGGTCGTTCTCCACGATAAGCTTGTACTGGTCCTGCACCTGGTCGCCCAGAGCCAACTCCGACTGCTGCAGATGCTGAACCGCTTCCGATCGTTGCAGGGCCTTGTCCGAGGCGTTCCTCAGGTCGGCTGCTTCATGGGAGATGATAAAACCGAGAGCGGCGAATATGGCGACCACGGCAATGAAGCCAGCCACCATCTTGGTGCTGAGCTTGCTGAAAAATGGGTTGCCCCAGATTTTACCCATTCGCCCTCGCGCCCCTTGCAGTTCCCCCGCATTATGGGAGATGTATCGGCTCCGCATGGTGCGGAATACCGTGATCTCAGTATGCTCCTAAGGGACTATTCGGCATCGACCGGCATTTGTTTAGGTAGTCCGGCTCCACCGCGCCTGCACCTGTTTATTCCACGCGGGCGCCCAGAATATCCCGCATATGGTCGAGGGCGAACCGGTTTATCTGCTCCGCGTCGTGTCCGGGTGCGTCATAGGTTTCGACACAGTCGCTGGGTACGGTTACCACGTAACCGCGGTTGCGCAGGCCGGCAACGGTGTGCATCACGCAGATATCGGTGCACACTCCGACGACCAGGACTTCGTCCGGGTTTATACGTCTCAGCTCCTGTTCCAGGCCGGTTTCGTAGAAGCCCGAGTAGCGGCTCTTGCTTATGAGCACCGCCCCCTCCAGGAACGGCTGGAGCTCATCCACGACCTCCTCCTCTCCCGAGCCGGCGATACAGTGTGGCGGGAACATCTGGAATTCGGGGTCATCGGGAACATGGGTATCGGCGAGGAATATGAGGCTGGAGCCTGCCGCGGTCTCGCGCTCCAGCAGCTTTCTGATACAGGGGATGACCTTTGCCAGCCTGGGGCTGGCCAGGTTTCCCGACTTGCAGAAACCGTTGACGACGTCGACCACGATCACGGCACGGGACATACAAATCACCTCGAGATCATCTGTTACCCGACCGGCTCCAGCCGCTGGTTGGGTCTCAGCCAGCGCCCCACCTTGGCGCATGGTTTTCCATCGACCATCACCACGTCGGCGGTAAAGTCATTCTGTCCCCGGAGTAGGCTGCTGCCGACTCCATAAGCGTCGACCGGCGCCCCAGCCTGCTCGAACCTGGCGATCTTGTCGGCGTTGAAGCCGGCGCTGACCACTATGCTAACCTGATCATATCCTTCCCGGTCCAACGCTTCCCTTACCTTGACCACCAGCTCCGGCTGGACCCCGGTAGGCTGGAAATAGCCCATCTCCTGCTGCAGGCTGCGATCCACCAGGTTGGCTGCGGTGTCCAGACGCACGCCCCAGAGCCGGTCTTTCAGCAGCCGGGCTACGGCAAGCGACGTCCCCACGCAATCGTTATCGAAATCCACCAGCGCGATTACCCTGACCCGGGGGTGGAAAGCGTCCGCGAAGGCCTGGGTGGCCCGCACCGTATCGCCGCCATAGGCGGCTATCAGGCTATGGGGGATGGTGCCCATACCCTTAACGCCCCACAGGTCACCCTGGGCGTCGGTGGATACGTCACTGATCCCTCCCAGGCGGGCGGCGTTGCCGTCCACCCGCTGCACGCTGTAATGGTCATGGCGCGCTCCAAAGAAAAGTATGGGTTTGCCGGCGGCGGCGGCCACGGCCCGGCGCACGTTGCTGGCGATGAGGGTGCCCCGCGCCAGGGAGCCCAGGTAGACCGTCTCCAGATGGGCGAACAGGGAGTAGTCCCCCTCGATGGTCATCACCGTCTCGTAAGGGGAGATGCCGTCACCGTTACCGAGGGCCCGCACCTCCAGTTCGTCCCAGCCCGTATCCCAGCCGTCCCCGCTGTCGCGGCCGCTGCAAAGCTCCAGCACGGCCAGCGCTTCATCCATCCCCCCCAGCACTGCTTCGTTCCTCTGAAACACCTGCATCACTACCCGTGGATGGTCGCCGGCGGCTTCCAGTATCTGTTTGGTGCGGTTGAAGTAAGTGTCGGTGTAAAAGCCCCGGCGGATGTCATCCACCGGCAGTTGGAACGAGCCCGGATCCAGTCGCTTACCGGCCATGACTCAACCCTGAGGGTAGGAACCCAGCATCTTCACCGAGGCCAGCTTGCGCCGAAGGGATTCCAGGGCGCCGGCGACCGCCTGATCATCCTTCTTCCCTTCCATGTCAATGAAAAATATATAGTCTCCCAGACCCTTTTTCGAGGGGCGCGATTCCAGTTTGGTCAGATTGATGTCACGATCGGCGAACTCCTGCAGGATCTGCAGCAGGCTGCCCGGCTGGTCGTGGGCGATGGCGCAGACGATAGAGGTCTTGTACGGCCGGTCCCGGTCCTGGGGGGCCTCGTCCGTGGCCAGCATGACGAACCGCGTCTGGTTGTCAGCGTGGTCCTCGATATTATCGCTCAAGATCACGCAGCCGTAGTTCTCCGCCGCCAGCCTGCTGCCGATAGCGGCCCAGTTCTCCTCTGACTCACTGACGATCTTCACTGCCTCAGCGGTGCTGTTGGCGGCTTCGGTCTCCGCCCGGGACAGACGGTCGCGCACGAACCGGCGGCACTGGGCGTGGGCATGGGGGTGGCTGATGATCTTCTCGACGCTGTCCAGGGGTAGAGCGGTGTGCGCGATCAGGCAGTGGCGCACAGGATGGACTATCTCCCGGCTGATAAGATGTTCTCCACATCGAAGGCCAGCATGTCCAGGGTCGCACTCACCGATCCTTCGAGTGAGTTCTCGATGGGAACGATGCCCTCGTCCACCTCACCACGGGACACGGCGGCTATGACATCGTAGACCGAGGGATAGGGCCGGGTTTCGCCCGCCGCCAGCTGGACGTTTGCATGAAGCGCTTCCTCCGCCCAGGTGCCAGCCGGCCCCAGAAAACCTATCTTTCGCCGCTCAGGCACCGCCGCCGCCTACGGCCTCCCTGCTGTCCTTCCCGGTCCGCAACCCCATCGCCTCCTTGAGTACCTGGATCTCCTCCGGTGACAGTTTCTCCAGGCTCTCACCATGGCGCACTTCTTTTACATATATCCGCGCGTGATCACGTGACTGGATGGCACTGATGATGACGCCGGAGAACTGCGCATCCAGCAGAGCTACGGATGTGCTCTGCATGCCGCTGAGGTCGCGATAGGCATCGTACCGGACTACGCTGCGGAAGGTGAGACAGGCGCCCAGGCGGCGCTTCGTCTCCTCCAGCTCCTCCCTCAGGCGATTGAAGTCGTAATTGATGCCATCCACTCGCTGTTGCAACGTCCGGGCATGGGCTACCAGATCCCGCTGCCGGCCCTCGCCCATCACCAGCTTCTGATCACGGCGATAACGTCTGAGGGTCCTGAGCAGGAAAGCCCCCAGCAGCAGCGCCAGCAGGCCCAGAGCGATAGCAACGGCCCAGGCCAGCGCCAGGTGATTTTCGATGAAAGCGTTTATCTGCCGCCTCCGGCGCTAACCTTAACTAAAGATGATTGTGAATTCGCCTGTATTGTTCTGTGTATTGGCTTCCCCCGGCACCGGGCCCGCTTCAACCCGCAACAGTGCCGGCTGGTTGCTGGCTTCGGCAGCCAGGCCCGTGAGTTCGATGGTCTTGAATTCTCCCGGGGCGATGGTATCGATATAGCCATCCACCTTCTGCGGCGTCGGCTGGCCGGGAGAGGTAAGGCTAAGGCTCACCAGCACATCGTTCTCGGTCGCCTCGCCCTGGTTTTCGACCTCGACCTCGAAAGTCAGGGAATCCGAGGCCTTGAGGCTGTTCTCGCCGTCGGTGGACAGGGTCATGCCGCTGGGCGACGCCTTGACGCTGCTGATCGCCACACCATGCAGCCCGGAGACCTGTTCGGTGCCGCCCTTCAACCTCTCCAGGATCGTAACCGCCGACTGCTGGCTGGCCAGGGCGGGATCGGCCAGGAACTTGGATTGGGGCACCTTGATGTCGGTGATATCCTCTTCCTTCAGCTTCTCCTGACCGGGGCGATAGAAGAATTCATCATAGATCACATCGCTGGACAGGAATATCAGCATCTCGTGGGAAACCTGCGCGGCGCCGATCTGGTTATCGGTGGCCTCGATAGCGTTGAGCATGGCGGGCTGCAGCCCGTTGAGGCCGCGCGAGCGTACCTGCATGCTGGCTACGAACCACTCGTTCTCCTGTTTGAACTCGTCCGGGGGCTTGATCGCCTTGGCCTGCTCCACCAACTGATCCTGTTTCTGCTGGAACTCCGCCAGCTTCCCTTCCAGGGCCTGGCGCACATTCTCGTCGGGTTTCTGCATCATGTCGGACAGCTCCTTGCCGATGGCGTCCGACTCCGTGACCACTGTGCCGACCTGGTCGAAATATTCCCGGTATTCGTTGACTTTCTTCTTATTGAGGCAACTCTTTATGCCAAGGCTGGTTATAAGCACCAGCACGATGACCGCCACCAGGATCAGCAGAACACGTACCAGCGGTGATTGGCCCGAGGGGCCGCGTTTCCGCGTCCTGCTCCTTGCCTCGGTCACTTCCTCTAGCTGCTGTTCTTCATCATCCTCAAAGAAAGACACCTGGTTCTTCCTTTCATGCGAACTGCCGTTTTAGCCGGTCTTTGGTGGGCGAGGGGGGAGTTGAACCCCCATGCTCGCAAGAGCACTAGACCCTGAACCTAGCGTGTCTACCAGTTCCACCACTCGCCCGGAATGACAGGCGAAAGAAAAGGCGGCCTGCCTTGGTGATAAAAACCCCTGCTCACAGCGTTTTTCCGCAGTCATGCCGCCTTCTTTCAAAGCGCCTGTATTATAACACAGGCAAAAGTTGTCAAAGCAAGGCTGGCGCCGGTGTTAATCGGTACCGATATCGTCTTTATTCTCGTCAGCGATACGCTGCGCCTCCGCCTCCGCCTCCTGGGTCTGCTGGTTCATCTCCAGAACCTGCTCCTGGAGCGTATTGACCTTCTCCAGCGTCTCCGGATTTTTCAGGCCCGGGTCCGCCAGCAGCGCCGCGGTAAGCTCACGGCTGCCATTCATCATGTTGATGCCGCTATCCATCACCTTGCTTTTCGCCTCCAGATACTGGCGGAAGGCGTCGCTTATTTCCAGAGAGGACGCTTCGTCGATCTTGGATCTGGCGCTCTCCAGGTCGGCGATCGTCTCATCGATGAGCGCCTGGGCCTGGTTGAGGCTGGCCGTTTCCTCCTCTACCTTGCCATCCGTGAGCTGGTTCGAAGCCTGTTGCAACAGCTTGCCTACCTCGGTCATCTTGTCCTGGGCCGTAACGGCGAGATCGCCGGCTTCCCTCACCAGGCTATTGGCTTGCTTGGTACCCGACCCGCACCCGGCCAGCACGGCTGACATTGCGACAATGACGATAGCCGCGCCCAGTATTAATCCCTTGCCTTTCATGTTCCTCCCATTCACAGGGTTGTATGTCCGGACTAATCCGCCCGGCCGGAGCCGGCCGCTGAAAATCCTAGTAAGATTAGCGGATAGGCGCGCTGATGCCAAGCTGCCGGGCCGGAGCAGGCAGCTGGAGGAATCATACCTGCAGCGCAGAAAAGGTTCACGACCGCTTCGGCCGGGAGGCATCACCTTTGGATACGTTGACTATGAGAAAAAACGGGCCCAGGCCTCTGGTGCTCAACCGCTACGAGTTGCTCGAACGCATCGGGCGGGGGGGCTTTTCCACCGTATACCGGGCACGCGATCACAAGATGGAGCGCCTGGTGGCGGTCAAGGCCGTGCAGCGCATCGACGAGCTCACGGACCGGGCGGCGCGTGAGGCGCGGGCCGCCGCCAAACTGAGCCATCCCAACATAGTCACTGTTTTCGAGCTGGCGGAGGATGACAACAATGTTTACCTGGTCTCCGAGCTGGTCGAGGGCAAGACGCTGGCCGATCGTATCTCCTCCCTGTCCCTGTCGGACCTGGATTGCCTGGAGATAGCCGTGCAGGTGCTGGGCGCACTGGGCCACGCCCATGAGCGCGGTGTCATCCATCGCGACATCAAGCCGGACAACATCATGCTGTCGGCGACCCGCCCCCTCGAAGTCAAGGTGATGGACTTCGGCATCGCCCAGCTGGAAAACACACAGCGGATCACCCGTCAGGGAGACGTGGTCGGTACCCTGGCCTATATGTCCCCGGAGCAGGCGGACGGTCGCACCGTCGATCGCGGCACCGATACCTACTCCGCCGCGCTGACACTGTATGAATGCCTTACGGGGTCCAACCCCTTCCGTGCCGCCACAGCGGCTGAGACCGTCGGCAGGATACAGGGTGGCGCCCTGCCCCTGAGCCATGTGCGTCCCGACCTGGACGGGGAGCTGTCCCGGCTGGTGGAGGCGGCCATGGAACCGGACCCGGCGCTGCGGCTGGACCTGGCCGCTTTCGCCGCCGGCATCGAGCGCCTGCTGCCGGGCTTTTCCGATGACGAACAAGCCACCGCCGTACTGCGGCGCACCGACGCCCCCCATCCGTCTGTCTATGACGAGGTGGCCGGGAGGCTTTCGTTTGTGGCGCCGCGGGCGGCCAATGCCGCCCTGACGGCGCTGGCCGCCTGGGCGGTGGTCTCCCATACGACACTCTATCCGGAAGGCTGGTCCCTGGCGCTGATCGCCGGAGCGGCGGTGCTGGAGGCGCTTCTGCCCCGTATCGGCCCGGCGGCACTGGCAGTGATCATGATCCTGCCCGCTACCTTCTTCTCTCCGGGTCTGGGCGTTGTGCTGGCGGTGACGGCCGTCGCCTATTACCTGTTCATGGTGCCGGGCCGGCCGCGGTCAGCGCTTCTGCCGATCCTGGCCGCCGGCCTGGGATACTTGGGCATCGGACTGGTTTACCCGGCTGCCGCCGGCGCCGCCGGCAGGCTCAGGCGGGGGTTGGCGCTGGCTCTCCTCGGCGCCGTGGCGCTGACGGGCCTGCAGTTGGCAAGTGGCTCCAGCCCTCTGGACTACCTGGGTATCGCCAATAACTGGGATCCGGCCGCTCTGCAGAACGTCTATAGCCCCTGGAAGGCGCTCAGGATCCTGGCTGAGCCGGTGATACAGCAACCGGTACTGGCGCTGCAGCCGGTCATCTGGTTACTGGCAGCGCTTCCCGCGGCACTGCTGGTGCGACGGCGCAACCTGCTGGCGGACCTGTCAGGCCTGGTGCTGGTGAACGCCCTGCTGTTGGCGGGCTATCTCTCCCTGCCCTACCTGGTGCCACCCTACCGGCTGTCACTGGGTCCCTTCCTGAAAACCTTTACGCTTTGCGTTATAATCCAGTTCGTGCTTCTGTTGATATCTCCCAGGGCAAAGCATCAGCCCTCCCTTCCCCATGAGCGTACTGAAGAGACTTGAAGAAAAAATCCAGGGCCTGTTCGAGGGCAGCTTCAGCCGTGCTTTTAAATCACCGGTGCAACCGGTCGAACTGGCACGAAAGCTGGTAAAGGAGATGGAGAACCATAAGGTCATCAGCGTGTCCAGGGTCTACGCTCCCAACGAGTATACCCTGTTCCTGTCGCCGGAAGACGCCGGCCAGTTCGAGGCCTACCAGGACCGCCTGGCAGGCGACCTGGCCGAGTACCTGGTGGAGAATGCCCGGCGCGAGAGGTATGAATTGATCAGCCAGCCGGTCATCCTTTTCGAAACCGACGAGGACCTGGAGGAAGGTGAGTTCGGTATCGCCACCCGCATGGTCTCCGGCCCGGAGTTGGCGCCGGAGGCGCCGGCCGCGGGCGCCGGCCGGGGGGAGACGGTCATTTACCGTCCACCGGCGGCGCCGGATGGAACCATGTCCGTAAGCGCCGAGGAAGCTGGGCGGCTGGGACTGGCTCACGAGCGCGTTACGCTCAACACCGGCGGCAAGGCCTACGAGGTCAACAAGCGGGTGGTGCTCATCGGCCGCAGCCGACAGGCGGACCTGGTCCTGGCGGACTCCAACGTCTCTCGCAATCACGCAGAGCTGAGACAGCAGGGCGGTGAATACGTCATCGTGGACCTGGGCAGCCTGAACGGCACCGAAGTGAACGGCAAGAAGGTCAAGAGCAAGGTGTTGAAGAACGGTGACCTGATAACCATGGGAACAACGAGAGTGAGGTTCGAGCGACAGCTATGTTAGGGCCCGTCCTGTTCGGATTCAAGATCCTTTTTCTGGTGCTGCTCTACCTGTTCATCTTCATCATCGTGCGGCGCTTGGCGCGAGACCTCTCGCGGGGAGCGGAACCGGCGGCGATTCCCTCCAAACCGTCAGCAGCCGCACCGTCGCACCAGCGGTCCCGCGCCCCCAAACCGGCCCCGGCGGCGCCCGTCGTGGCCAGTGGCGGCACCAGGGAGTTCGAAGATCTGGTGACCCGCATACAGCCGAGACTGGTGGTCCAGCATAGCAAGGTTATCGAGAACGGCCTCATCTTCAATCTCAGGGACGGCGCCACCATCGGCCGGTCCGCCGACAGCGATATCGTCCTGCCGGACGAATTCGTATCCCAGACCCATGCGCGGCTCTTCCCGCGCAAGCAGTTCTTCATCCTTGAGGACCTGGGCAGCCTGAACGGCACCTTTGTCGATGGCCGCCGGCTGGAAGGTGAACACCAGATAAAGCCGGGGCAGGAGGTCGTCATCGGCGACACCATCTTCCGTTACGAGGAATGAAGCCCCGGGAACCGCGACGCCGGACTATGCCTGTCTCATTCGCCAAAGCCACGAACACCGGGAGGGTGCGCTCGTCCAACGAGGACGCGCTGTTCGCACGGCCCCCCGTGTTCGTCGTCGCCGATGGCATGGGGGGTGCCCAGGCCGGCGAGATAGCTTCAAGTGAGGCGGTCCGCCCCTTTGAGGATTTCACGCCGCCGGCGGCGGCGCCCGAGGCGGCGCTGGCCGCGCTCATCCGTGCGGCCAACCAACGCATCCACGCCATGGCCGCCGAGAATGACGAACGCTCGGGGATGGGTACAACGGTTACGGCGGCGGTGGTATCCGGCGGCTCTGTCAGCATCGTCCATGTCGGCGACAGCCGCGCCTACCGCTGGCGCGGAGGGGAGCTGGAGCAGCTCACCGAGGACCATTCACTGGTGGGCGAGATGCTGCGGCAGGGCAAGATCAGCGCCTCCGAGGCGGAGATGCACCCCCAGCGGAGCATCATCACCCGCGCCCTGGGCATCGAGCCGGAAGTCGAGATAGACACGGCCAGCGTCGATTGGGAGCCGGGAGACATCTTCCTGCTTTGCAGCGACGGCCTGACCTCCATGGTGCCGGACCAGGAGATCGCCACTATCATCGGTGAGAGAGAGAGCCTGGAAGCGGCGGTGGCGGGACTGGTCGATGCCGCCAACACCCATGGCGGCCGCGATAACATATCCGTCATCCTGTTCTCTCCCGGAGAGAGCGAGGACCAGGCCCGGACGGCGGTCCTGCCCGCTGCCTCGGAGGAACATCGCGACGCCAGGTCCGGAGGTCTCCTATCCCGGCTTGGCACCCGCACCGGTCGGGCTCTGGCCCTGGCGCTGGCCATAGCCCTGCTCATGGCAGGTGCCTGGCTGATCAACCGCAATATTTATTACGTGGGAACGCACGGCGGCTACGTGACCATATACCGGGGCGTACCGGTGGACATGGGGCCCCTTTCCTTCTCGTCGGCCTACAGCGTAAGCGCGGTCCGGATGGACGACCTGGAACCTTTTGAAAGAGAACGCATCGATAGGCACGAACTGAGATCCCTGGAAGGAGCCCGGCAGGTGGTCGCCAATTACAGCGACCGGGCCGATCGGCGACGGAAGGAACAGGACCGCGTTACCGGTACCGCCACCACGGCCACGGCGCCCTCGGAGATGGCGGCGGGAGGCGGTTCATGATGGAGCGCCGCCGCGAGCTTGTGAACTTCCTCCCCGTGCTGCTGCTGATACTCATCGGTTTCGCCAGCGTTTACGCCGCCCGGTCGGAGCAGATCAATGCCGGCTCCCTGACCTACGGACTGTTTTTCATCGCTCTTTTCGCGGGCGCGCACCTGCTGCTCCGTATCGCCGCCCCTCACGCTGACCCCTATCTGTTGCCCCTGGCCGCGCTGCTGTCCGCCATGGGTATCATGATGATCTACCGTATCGATCCGGGGCTGGCCGCGGCTCAGACCAAATGGCTGCTGGTAGGGCTGGGGCTGTTTGCCGCCATCGTCGTCTTCCTCCGGGATTATCGCAAGCTGGATGATTACATCTACCTGCTGGGAGCACTGGGTGTCCTGTTGCTGGTCCTGACGATCATCATCGGCAGCGAGATCAACGGTGCGCGTCTGTGGCTACGCTTCGGCGGCCTTTCCATCCAGCTGGGAGAGTTCTCCAAGGTGCTGATCACCATATTCCTTGCAGGCTATCTCAACAGCAAGCGGGAGCTGCTTTCCACCACCACCTGGCGCTTCCTGGGCATCCCCATGCCCGACCTCAAGCACCTGCTGCCTCTGGTGACCATGTGGGGACTCTCCTTCGCCCTGCTGTTGTTGATGAACGACCTGGGGACCTCGCTGCTGTTCTTCGGTATCTTCCTGGCGATGACCTACGTGGCCACCGGACGCCTCGCCTACCCGGTGCTGGGCGGCATCCTGTTCACCGGCGGCGCCATCCTTGCCTACAACGTTAAATATACCGTCCATACCCGTGTCGATATCTGGCTCAACCCCTGGACGGACGCCGCCGGGTCCGGCTATCAGATCGTACAGTCGCTGTTCGCCATCGGCGACGGCGGTCTGTTCGGTACGGGGCTGGGCAAGGGCTACCTGCTGTTCCAGAGCGGCGAGCCTATTATTCCGGCGCTGCACACTGATTTCATCTTCTCGGCTATCGCCGAGGAGCTGGGCCTGGCAGGCGCCACCGCTCTCATCATCCTGTTTATGCTTCTCTGCTACCGCGGCTTCAAGATCGCCGTAGCCTCCGACGATGGCTTTTCCAAGCTGCTGGCGGTCGGCCTGTCGGCCGGACTGGCCCTGCAGACCTTCGTCATCCTCGGCGGCGTCATGAAACTGATACCGCTCACGGGCATCACCCTGCCTTTCGTCAGCTACGGTGGCAGTTCCATCGTCGCCAACTACGCGTCGCTGGCGCTGCTGCTGCTCATCAGCCACCGGACCAATGCGGAGCAGGCGTCATGAACGCCTCCATCCGCAAGCTGTTCTTCCTTACGGTGTTGATGTTCGGCGGTCTGGTCGTCGTGCTCACCTGGTGGCAGGTGGTGCAGGAGAAGAGCCTGGCGGAAAACCCGCACAACACTCGCAAGGTGTTCGCCCAGATGCGTATCGAGCGCGGCCTGATACTGGACAACATCCGTGGCGAGCTGGCCACCAACCGCCGCGAGGGCGACCTCTATTACCGGGTCTACCCCCAAGGGGACCTGGCGGCCCACCTGGTGGGATACAGCGACCCTGTCTACGGCCGAACGGGCCTGGAGCGCTCCTGGAATGATTATCTCACGGGAACAGCAGACGAGGTGGAGCTGCTCAACACGCTGAACACCCTGATGGGAAAGGAAAAGCGCGGCGCCGACCTGAAGCTGACCCTCGACCCCGAGATACAGCGCACCGCGCTCAGCGCCATGCAGGATCTGGGAAAGCGCGGCGCCGTGGTGGTCCTGGATGTGAAGACCGGCGCGGTGCTGGCCATGGTGTCCACGCCCACTTTCGACCCCAACCTGCTGGAAGAGAACTGGACCCAGCTTAACGCCGACGCAGATGCTCCCCTGCTGAACCGGGCCACCCAGGGGCTTTATACTCCTGGTTCGTCCTTCAAACTGATAACCACGGCCGCCGCCCTGGATACGGGAACGTTCCAGCCCGACAGCAAGTTCAAGGATGACAAGGGCAGCATAGAGATCTACGGCAATACCATCCGCAACTGGCGCGACCTGCCCTTCGGCGATCATGACTTTTCCGAAGCTTTCTCGCAATCGATCAACACCACATTCGCCCAGGTGGGCGACAAGCTGGGCCAGGAAACGTTGATCAGGTACATGCGGGCTTTCGGCCTGTACCAGAAGCCCCCCTTCGAACTGCCGGCCGATGAGGTCATGGCCAGCGGCCGTTACCAGGATGGGAAGCTGATGTCGCCGGAGGCGGCCATGGACCCGGTACAGGTGGCCTGGATGGCCATCGGTCAGGAGAACCTGCAGGTAACACCGCTGCAGATGGCGATGGTCGCTCAGGCTATCGCCAACGGCGGCCGGATGATGAAACCCTATGTGGTGGACAACGTCACCGATTTTGACGGCACCATTATCAGGCAGGGCAAGCCCCAGGAACTGGCAAAGCCCATCAGCAGGGGAACGGCCGCCGATATGAAGGACATGATGATCAAGGTAGTCAATGAGGGAACGGGATCCAGGCTGAAGACGGACAAGGTACAGATCGCCGGCAAGACCGGGACCGCTGAGGTGGAAGGCCGCGGGCCCAACGCCTGGTTCGTCGGTTTCGCTCCGGCGGAGGATCCCCAGGTGGCCATCGCCGTGGTCGTGGAGGACGCCGATGCCTTCGGCAGCATCTCCGGGCCGGTAGCCCTGAAAATCATCCTGGCGGCACTGGGCCTGTGAGCCGGAAACATCCAGGGTTGGAGAGTGCGGGGCGCGTGGGGTATATATGTAAGGAACAGAGCGTTCGAGCGCCATATAGTATAGTGGAGCAATCGCGAACCTTAACGATGACATGCCTGACATAATCGACAATCGCTACGAGATCATCCGCCGGCTGGGAAGCGGCGGCATGGCCGACGTCTTCCTGGCCCGCGACACCCATCTGGGCCGTGAGGTGGCCATCAAGGTCCTGTACCAACGCTATGCCGACGACAATGAGTTTGTGGCGCGTTTCCGGCGCGAGGCCCAGTCCGCGGCCGGCCTCAACCATCCCCATATCGTCAGTATCTACGACCGGGGCGAAGCCGACGGCAGTTACTACATCGCCATGGAATACCTGGAGGGCAGAAGCCTCAAGCAGGTCATCTCCGAAAGAGGCCCGCTGGAGCCGGCGCTGGCCATCGATATCTCCGAACAGATACTGCAGGCGCTGCAGTTCGCTCACGAAAACAATGTGATCCACCGGGATATCAAACCCCACAACATCATTATCAACAGCCGCAACCAGGTCAAGGTCACCGACTTCGGTATCGCCCGGGCTGGCTCCGCCGCCCGCATGACCGAGACCGGCTCCATTATCGGCACCGCCCAATACCTCTCGCCCGAACAGGCCAAGGGGCTGGCGGTGGAGCAGGGCTCAGACCTCTATTCGCTGGGAATCGTCCTGTACGAGATGCTCACCGGCCAGGTCCCGTTCGAAGGAGAGAACCCGGTGGCCATCGCCCTCAAGCATCTTAGCGACGCGCCGGTGCCGCCACAGGCCCTGAACCCGGAGATACCGGACAACCTGAATGCTGTGGTCATGAAGGCCCTGGCGAAGGAGATCGGAAGAGCGTCGTGGAGGGAAAGAGGGTAGATCTCGGTGGTCGGCGTATCATTAAAAAAAAAAAGAGCTGTAGTCACTAGACGCCGCACACTGCG
>CAJVWY010000003.1 GCA_913009925.1 uncultured bacterium | reverse complement strand
CCGATATCAGGGTGATGTCCCCGGCCTCGATGGCCACGTCCGCGCCGGTGCCGATGGCGATCCCCACATCCGCCTGGGCCAGCGCCGGCGCGTCATTGATGCCATCGCCGACCATGGCCGTCAGCTTCCCTTCATCCTGGAGCCTTTTCACCTCACGAGCCTTGTCTTCCGGCAATACCTCGGCCAGCACCCGATCCACGCCGGCCTCGCGGCCCACGGCTTCCGCCGTCCTCCGGTTGTCGCCGGTGAGCATGATCACCTCCAGCCCCATGCGCCGCAGGCTGTCCACCGCCCGTCGCGAACTCTCCTTGAGTGTGTCCGCCACGCCGATGACCGCCACGGGGCGGCCGTCGATACCCACGAACATGGGGGTCTTTCCCTGGCCGGACAGGCTTTCGGCGCTCTCCAGCAGTCCGTCCAGCTGCTGCCCTTTGCCGGTGAACAGCGCCTGGTTACCCACCATTACCGCATGCCCGTCCACCTCCGCCTCGATCCCCTGGCCGGCGATAGCCTGAAAGGAGTGGGCGGTGGTCAACTGGAGGTCGCGGCGGCGGGCCCCGTTGACTATCGCTTCACCCAGCGGGTGCTCCGATCCCCTTTCCGCCGAGCCCGCCAGCCACAGTACCCGTTCCTCATCCCACGAATCGGATATCACATCCGTGACTGTGGGCTCGCCGCTGGTGAGGGTGCCGGTCTTGTCCAGCACTACCGCGTCCAGCTTGTGGGCCGTCTCCAGGGCGTCGCCGCTGCGTATGAGTATGCCTTCTTCCGCGCCCTTGCCCGTTCCCACCATGACGGCGGTGGGTGTGGCCAGCCCCAGGGCGCAGGGACAGGCGATGATGAGTACCGCCACGAAGTTCAACAGCGCGAAAGTAAAAGCCGGTTCGGGACCGAAGATCATCCAGATCACGAAAGTGAGGGAGGCGATAGCGAACACCGCGGGGACAAAGTAGCTGGCGATGACATCCGCCATACGGGCGATGGGCGGTTTGGAACCCTGCGCTTCCTGCACCAGGCGGATGATATTGGCCAGGACGGTATCCTTGCCGACTCTGAGCGCCTCGAACCGGAAGCTGCCCATCCTGTTGATGGTGGCGCCGATGACCTCGCTGCCGGGTTTCTTGTTCACCGGCATGCTCTCGCCGGTGATCATGGACTCGTCGATGCTGGACTCGCCCTCGACTACCACGCCGTCCACCGGCACACTCTCTCCCGGCCTGACCAGCACCAGGTCGCCGACCTGCACCTCTTCCACGGGCACGTCCTGCTCCTGCCCGTCGCGTATAATGCGCGCCGTCCTGGGCCGGAGGCCGATGAGCTTCTTTATGGCATCCGATGTCTGCCCCTTGGCCCGCAACTCCAGCATGCGGCCGAACAGTATCAGGGTGATGATCGCCGCCGCCGTATCGAAATAAACGGGCGCCCCCAGCCCCCTCTCTTCGAAGAAGGAGG
Organism: uncultured bacterium; assembly: GCA_913009925.1. GTDB lineage: Bacteria > Actinomycetota > Thermoleophilia > BMS3ABIN01 > BMS3ABIN01 > BMS3ABIN01. The sequence goes on along the minus strand of CAJVWY010000003.1, from coordinate 16,623 downwards.
GAAACAGCACCGCTGTCACGCTGTAAAAATAGGCGGCGGATGACCCCACCGCAACCAGCGTGTTCATGTTGGTTGTCCGGTGGCGCGCCGCGGCGAAGGCGCCCATATAGAACTGCCAGCCGACCCAGAACTGCACGGGGGTGGCCAGCGCCCAGAGCACATAGGGGTTGCTCAGCGGGCCCAGATCGCCGAACCACTGGAAGCTGCCGATGAAGACGAGGAAGGACAGGACCGCGCCCACCAGCACCTTGAGCTGCAGCCGTTTGTACTGCTGCCGCCGCATGCGGGTCTCCACGTCCTCATCGCCGGCGGTCTGGTCATCACCGGTCATGAGCACGGTGTAGCCCGCCGCCTCGATGGCCCGCCGGATATCGCCGATGGTGAGCGAGCCGGCGGTGAACTCCACCGTCGCCTTCTCCGTCGCCAGGTTGACCGAAGCCGAGATGACCCCGTCCGCGGCCCGCAGGACTTTCTCCACCCGCTCCACGCACGAGGCGCAGGTCATGCCGCCCACGGGGACCGTCACCTTCTCGGTGATGACCGAGTAACCGGCCTGGTCGATGATGGAGATGAGATCGGCGGGCGATACGGCGGCCGGATCATATTCGACGGTCGCCCTCTCCGTGGCCAGGTTGACATCCGCTCTGATCACGCCCGGTGTCTCCCGCAGCACCTTCTGATTGCTTTCCACGCAGGTGGCGCAGGTCATGCCGCTGATGGGCAGCGTTATTTTTTTAATTTCTTCCGACATCACCAGAACCTTTATAGTCGCATTATCTTAATTCCTCTTTACGGGAAGAAGAAACATGATTCAGCGGTGGCGGCCCTCTCCCGTCTGGGCCCGCGGGGTACTGGAAACTTCAGTCCGCTAACCATTATGATGCAGCAATGATCGTCGAAGCCAAATCGCTGCACAAGCGTTTCCATGATGTGGTGGCGGTTGAGTCCCTCGACCTGGCGGTCGAACGGGGCAGTTGCTACGGCCTGGTGGGTCCCAACGGCGCCGGCAAGACAACCACCATGAGGATGATCTACTGTCTGAACCGTCCCACGTCGGGCAGGCTCAGCGTGTTCGGCCTGGACGTACTGAAGGAACCCCGCCGTATCAAGGCACGGCTGGGGGTGGTGCCCCAGGACAATAACCTCGACCCCGACCTCTCCACCTGCCGCAACCTGGAGGTATACGCCCGCTACTTCGGCATCGGCCGGGCCGACGCCGCTACCCGTTGCCACGAGCTGCTTGATTTCATGCAACTGCGCGACCGGGCCGACAGCCCCATACCGGCGCTCTCCGGAGGCATGAAGCGCCGCCTGGTCATCGCCCGCGCCCTGGTGAACAACCCGGAACTGCTGATCCTGGATGAGCCGACCACCGGCCTCGACCCCCAGGTACGCCACCTGATCTGGGACCGGCTGCTGGATCTCAAGGAGCAGGGGATCACCCTCATGCTCACCACCCATTACATGGAGGAAGCACAGAAGTTGTGCGACCGGGTGCTGATCATGGACCACGCCCGGGCCGTGGCCGAAGGCAGCCCCACGGAGCTCATCCGGGAGCATGTTTCGCCTTACGTGCTGGAGCTGAGGGCCGGCCGGACACTCAATGCCCATATCACATCGCGTTTCGGCCACATGGAACACCGGTCCAGCGGCCAGAACCTTTACTTCTACGGCGGTTCCCCGGATGAGTTCGACGATCTGCTGGCGGCATATTCACAGATGGAGCGCCTGCTCCGGCCCTCCTCGCTGGAGGACGTCTTCCTCAAGCTTACCGGCAGGGATCTCCGGCTATGAACCAGGGCCTCCTGTCGGTCACCTCCGCCTTCTCGCGCGTCTGGTTGCGCAACGCCCAGGTTTACCTGACCCTCTGGAAGTTCAATATCTTCCCGGCCCTGGCCGAACCCATCCTGTTCATCTTCGTTTTCGGCATCGGCATCGGCTCCTATATCGACCAGATGGAGGGGGTGCCCTACCTGGAGTTCGTCGCCCCCGGGATCCTGGGAATCGCCGCCATCATGCAGGCCACCTTCGAATGCACTTACGGCTCCTATTTCCGCATGCGCATGCAGAACACCTTCGAGGGGATCATCTCCACTCCGGTGAGCGCCGCCGAGGTGGGGATGGCCGAGATCGCCTGGGGCGCCACCAGGGGACTGGTAACCTCGACGCTGGTGCTGGTCATCCTGGCCTTCTTGGGAGTCTTCCATAACCCCTCGGTACTGTTGCTGCCCGTGATCACTCTCCTGGCGGCATTCAATTTCGCCGCCATCGCCATCATCGTCACCAGCCGCATCGCCCAGATGGAATACTTTCATTTCTATTTCGCAGGCTTCGTACTTCCCGCCCAGTTCCTCTGCGGCACCTTCTTCCCCATATCGCGGTTCCCGGAGCCGGTCCAGGTGATCGCCTGGATCATCCCCCTGACAAGCTTTGTCGACATCATGCGTTCGCTGACGCTGGCCCGCATCACCCCTTCGCTCATCCCCGAAACAGTCTGGGCGCTGGGTTCGACGATCATCCTGACGGAGCTGGCGGTAAGAAGCATGCAGCGCCGACTGGTAGAATAGCCAGAGCGTCCACAGCGTACGTCATACGGACGGTTGGCGGCCGGCGGGGTCACCCAGCGTGACTTTTGGGTTAGAATCCTTATTGTGAAGGACAGCGAAAGGGTATGTAAAAACCATGGACGACTCTCGAAACAGTCTGGATGAGTTGACAGCCTTTCACGGGCATCTCTGCCCGGGCCTGGCCATCGGCTACCGCGCCACAGTGGCGGGACTGGCCCGGCTGGGCGTGAAGCGGGCCCGCGATGAAGAGCTGGTAGCCATCGTGGAGAACGACAGCTGCAGCGTGGACGCGGTGCAGTTCCTCGCGGGAGCCACCTTCGGCAAGGGCAACCTCATCTTCCGCGACTGGGGCAAGCAGGTCTTCACTTTCGCCCGCCGGGACCAGGGCCGGGCTGTGCGGGTATCGCTCAAGTGGGGCGCCCTGGAGCCCGCGGGGGTGAAAGCGTCCCCGGAGGAGAGGATCGACCATATCCTCGGCTCCCCCGTCGACGACCTTTTCCATGTAACACCGGTCGACCTCCAACTGCCGCCGGAGGCGCGCATACTCAAGTCGGTCAGGTGCGGTGGCTGCGGCGAGCCAGTGATGGAATCAAGAACCGTCAAAGTGAACGGCAGGGTCCTCTGCCGGGACGAATCCCGTCACCGCTAGGCCGCCTGCATGTTCACCATCATCCTGCCCACCTATAACGAGCGCGAGAACCTGGAGAACTTCGTCGGGGCGTTGCTGGCAGTGTTCAGGGGTAACGGACTCTCGGGAAGGATCCTGATAGTGGACGACAGCTCACCCGACGGCACAGGCGACATCGCCGATTCGCTGGCTGAGCGTCACGGCAATATTTCGGTGCTGCACCGGCCGCAGAAGCAGGGCCTGGGACCGGCCTATATCGCCGGCTTCAGGCAGGCTCTGAACACCGACACCCGTTTCATCTTCGAAATGGATTGCGATTTCTCCCACAACCCGGCCTACGTGCCCCGCCTCCTGGAGGCGGCCGCGGACGCGGATCTGGTTATAGGCTCCAGGTATGTCGCCGGCGGCGGAGTGGAGAACTGGGGCCTGTTGCGGCGACTGATCAGCCGCGGCGGCGGTCTGTACGCCAAATGGATACTGGGCGCTCCCGTCAATGACCTGACCAGCGGACTCAAATGCTTCCGGCGCCAGGTGCTGGAGGACCTGGACCTGGGCAAGGTCTCTTCACACGGTTACGGGTTCCAGATAGAGGTTACCTACCGGGCGCTGCAGCAGAACTTCAGGGTCAAAGAGGTGCCGATCACCTTTTCCGACCGCCAGCGAGGCCAGTCGAAGATGTCCAACCGGATAGTCCTGGAGGCGATGGTACAGGTCTGGAAGCTGCGGTTCGGCAGGAATTAGCCCAACGCCGGCGGGTGCTTGCTCAACGCCTTGCCGACGGCATTGCTCAACTCGTCAGGCGTGAACGGTTTTACCACGAACTCCCGGGCGCCCAGACGGTCCGACTGGGTGGCCATGTCGAATGTGCCCAGGCCGGTGATTACCACCGTACACACATCCATACTGGTACTCTTGATGACCTCCAGCAGCTCCAGCCCTGACATGTCCGGCATCATGATGTCGGTGACAACCACATCGAAATGCTTTTCGCTCACCTCGCGAAGCGCCTCCTTACCGTTGCGCGCCGTGGTCACTTCATAGCCTTCGGCCACCAGTATCTGTGCGCAGACATCGCGGATCACTTCCTCGTCGTCAACCACCAGTACATGGTTTTTTCCCGGCATCTTGTTACCCCCTGATCCCCGCCCTCAGGCTACATGCCTGAATTCGTCGGCAATATTGGCTGTCGGCAGTTTCACCGTGAATATTGAGCCCCGGCCGATACGGCTCTCGACCTCGATAGTGCCCCCATGCTCCTCGACGATCCTCTTGGTGATGGACAGGCCCAGGCCGGTGCCTTCTCCCGAATCCTTGCTGGTATAGAAGGGATCGAAGATCCTGTCGAGCTCCTCCGCCGGGATGCCGGCACCCGTGTCCTGAAAAGCGATCTCCACCCAGGGGCGACTACCGTCCGGCTTTTCCGCCCTGGTGGAGATAACCAGCTTGCCGCCATGAGGCATGGCATAGATGGCATTGTTGAGTATGTTGATGAATATCTGTTTCATCTGGTTGATATCCACATTTACCATGGGGACGTCTTCAGCGTACTCCTGCTCGATCCTGACATTGACCAGTTCCGCCTGCTTCCGCAGGAGGGGGAGCGTATTCTTCAATACCTCCAGTATTGATACCTTTTGCTTCCTGAGGCTTTCCTTCCGGGAGAAGTCCAGCAGATTGCGCACGATTTCCCGGGCCCTGATGGTCTCGCTCTCGATAATACGCAGATGCTTCGCCAGGGAATATTCATCGGGCGCCTCGCGCAACATCAGCACGGCGTGGCCCAGCACTCCGGTGAGCGGGTTGTTGATCTCGTGGGCGATATTGGCTGCCAGTTCACCGATTGCCGCAAGTTTGGACGACTGGATCAGCTGCTCCTGGAGCTGATGCTGCTCTTCCACCTTCTGCTCCAGCATGGCCATCATGTTGTTGAACGCTTCGCCGATCTCGCTGAGCATGTCCGGCCGGGCCATGTGGAAGACCTCGCATTTCTCACACTGTCCGATCTTCTGGGCGAAAACACCCTGGACCTCACCGCCGCAGTGCGTGCCGGCCACCTGCCAGCAACGCCGGTTCGCTGATTTATACGAGGGGCAATCGAACTGGGTACAGTTCTTGACCTCCCAGCATTCAACCAGGTTCGAATTGTTGGACCTGACGGAGAAACTCCTCTCTTTCTCAGCGACCGCTATCAGGTTGCTCACCTCGTCCGTCGCCAGCGCCAGTTCGGCGTTGCGCGCCGCCAGCTCCCGGGCTTTGCTCTGCGCCTCCTGGAACAGCAGGGCGTTGTCCATCGCCATGGCGATCTGGCTGGAGACAACCCGCATCAGGTCGATGTCGGCGCGGGAGAAATGATCCGCCTCGTTACTCGCCAGGCCCAGCACACCCACCATCCTGCCACTGTATTTCATGGGGATGGCCGCTACCGCGGCGACCTTGCCTCCGCAGGCAACCTCCTTGATGTCTTCCGGATCATCCCGGCTATTGATCAGGATCGGTGACCCCTGCGCGGCCGCCTGGCCGAAGGCGGTTTCACCCAGCCGGATAAGGCCGGCGCTCCTTTTATAATCGCCGCCGCCACCCTTGCAGGCCTTCAGGTCCAACTCCCTCCTGGCTGCGTTATAAACGTAGATGCAGGCGTTCTCCACGCGGAGCAGGGCCACGACCTGGTCCAGGGCGGCGTCCAGTACTTCGCCCAGCTCCAGCGAATGTCCCACGGCGGTGGCAACGGCGTTGAGGGCCGCCAGCTCACGGTTGCGCTCGACAACGTGCTGCTCCAGCTTCTTGCGTTCGGTCACATCCCTGGCGACACCCACCTGGGCGGAGACGCTCTCGTTCTCCTGGTATGACGTGCTGGAGATCTCGATGAACTTCGTCCGTCCGTCCTCGCTTTTTATCTCCACCTCATAGGGCGGGACCTCCACGCCGCGCAGGACATTCTCAAAACCGTTTACGGCGACAGCTACCGACCCGGTGGCGACCAGCTCTATGAACTGACGGCCGATCAGCGCCGCGGGTTCGCACCCGAGCATGTTGGCGCAGTTGCCGCCGATGAACTGGAAACGGCCGTCCGAGCCGATGACGAAGATCAGGTCATTGACGCTGCTCATGATGTTCTCGTTGAAGTTCATCAGATCGATGAGCTGTTTGTTGCGCGTCTTCATCTCCAGCTCCAGCCGCCGCGAGTAGTCGCTGAGCCTGTATCCCGCCACTACGCGATGGGCCAGGAATGCCACCAGGGGAAAGATGATTATCAGCGAGGTGATAAACAGGATCTCGGTAAGGTTCTCGAAGATGTGCGCCGTGATCCCTTCAGGTTCGACGAGAAGTTCAAGCCCGAAATAGAAGAGATTGATGACCAGCCCCAGGCTGGCTATCAAATAGACCGGCCAATATATCTTCTCTCGTTCCAGCTTGAATTCTTCCTCAGGCTTGGAATTGAGAATACCGGGTAACAACATCCCTCCCCTTTATTGCCGCCGCATGCCGATGCTACGCCCACCCTGCAAAGGTTTGCTGCACGTACCAGCCGTATCGGAAAAGCACGGATATCCTTTAGTGGCCGGACAACCGGCACCGTTAACCCCTTGACTGTGAGCGGCGACTGGGCTATCTTGTCCCTCAGGAGGCCGAAGCCTCCTCCGGGAAGGGCCGCAGGCTCTTGGAAAAAATCGATGCAACGCCGACCTCGAAGGTCTGGGAAAGCCTGCCTGGCTTTACGGATTCTCGGGGTTTTTTTATTGGCGCCCCCCGCGGGGGCAGAAAGAAGTCAGCTGAATGAACGCACCGGTGATAGCGGTTATCGATGGCATGGGCGGCAACATCGGCCACCAGATCATCAGCCAGTTGCGGCGGGAGCTCCCGGACGATGTGGAGATAATCGCCTTCGGCACCAATTCCGCCGCCACCGCCAACATGATGAGGGCCCGCGCCAGCCGTGGAGCCACCGGCGAGAACGCCATCCGCGTATCTATCAACCAGGCGGATGTGATCCTGGCGCCGGCGGCGGTGGTGATCGCCAACTCCTACCTTGGCGAGCTGACGCCCGGCATGGCGGAGGCGATCGCCTCCGCTGACGCGGAAAAGATACTGCTGCCCATGGGACAGCGGGGAATCAGTTTCGTGGCAACGTCACGGATGCCGCTGCCGCACATGATGGAGGAGGCACTGGCCAGGCTCAGGCAACTATTAGGACCGGCGGAGGAGGTGGATAAGGATGTGTGAACTGACGGTTTACCTCCTGGAGAACGACCGGGAGGAGAAACTGATGGAGGATGTAGCCACCATCACCCCGGAGGGCGAGCGGCTGGTGCTTACGGATCTGCTGGGACAGCAACAGATCGTCGAGGCCAGGATCAAGGAGCTCCGGCTCCTGGAGCATAAGGTCTACCTGACACGTTAGAGAGAAGAAATACCAGGAACTCCGGGCCACGAAGGCCCAGGCGCTACCGGCAGGCGGCGCATGGCAAGTGGTCTAATGGTTCCCCCTCCCGCGGGAGGGGAACCGGAAAGGAGTCTATAAATGCATATCCCCGACGGTTATCTCAGCCCCCAGACCGCCGGCGGCCTGTGGGCGATGATGATCCCCGTATGGTACACGGCCGGCTACAAGGTGAGGAAGACTCTCAGCGCCAGACAGGCGCCACTGGTCGCCATCGCTGCGGCCTTCTCCTTCGTCATCATGATGTTCAATCTGCCGCTGCCCGGCGGTACCACAGGCCACGCTGTGGGCGGCACCATCATCGCCATCATCATCGGTCCCTGGGCGGCGGTCATAGCTATCTCGGTGTCCCTTACCATCCAGGCCCTGTTCTTCGGCGATGGCGGCATACTCGCCCTGGGGGCCAATTGCTTCAACATCGGCTTCGTCCTGCCGGTCACGGGCTATTACACCTACCGACTGCTGTCCCGTGGCGCCGCCGATGGTTCACCACGGCGCTGGTTTGCTGCCGGGACCGGCGCCTACCTGGGCCTGAACCTGGCAGCGCTGATAACAGCAGTCGAATTCGGGTTGCAGGGAGACCTGTTCAAGGCGGCGGACGGTTCGGCGTTATATTCGCCCTATGGGCTATCCACCGCCATACCGGCGATGATGATTCCCCACCTGGCGGTGGCCGGCGTCATCGAGGCGGTGGCGACATCGCTCATCTATGTGTTCCTGCAGCGGAACAACCCCTCACTGCTGCACAGCTACGATGGTATCAAGGCGGCCGCCACCGGGCGCATCCAGCTGAAACCACTGCTTATCGGCATGGCCCTCTTACTGGTATGCGTCCCCCTGGGCCTGTTGGCGACGGGTTCGGCCTGGGGTGAATGGGGCGCGGATGAGATACAGGCTGATGTCGGCTACGTACCCGCGGGCATGGACAGATATTCAGGCCTGTGGACCGGCATCCTTCCGGATTATGCCTTCCCGGCGGCGGAAGAAGCTGATACCGGGGAGGAGCCCGCGGGCGCGGTCTCGCTCGAGGGCGTCAGGGAGTCCGCGCCTGCGTACATAATCTCCGGCGTTGTGGGCCTCGCCCTGGTGAGCGGAATCGCCTGGTTCTCGGCAAGGCTTCTGACACGGAGGGCCCGGAAGAAGGAACAGCTTGACTGAACACGCGGCTTTACCGGACTGGCTGACCGGCGACGGACGGAAACGCAGCCGGGACTGGACAACAGGGGATTCGCGAAGGCAGAGCGCCGTCGCCGGGACGCTCCTGGGCTTGTCCCGGCTGGTCCGCGACAGCGTCTTCTCGGAAAAGATAGCAGCCCGGCCGGGCCTGCTCCAGGGCCTGGATCCGCGCATCAAGCTGGTCGGCATGCTGTCCCTGCTGGTCACGGTTTCCCTGCTGAGGAACTGGTACCTGATCGTGCCCCTGTATGGCCTCACCCTGGTGATGGCCGCGGCTTCGCGCATCTCGCTGAAGCTATATATCAGGCGCGTCTGGCTGTTCGTTCCCATTTTTGCGGCCATCATCGTCTTTCCCAGCCTGTTTAATATCGTCCGCCCGGGTGACCCGCTGTGGGTCATCTGGGACTTCGGCCACCAGGTTACCCTGGGGCCCTGGTCGCTGGGCACCACCCTGGCCATCACCTCCCAGGGTGTGAAGGGCGCCATCCTGCTGATCCTCCGGGTGGTCACTTCGGTTTCGCTGGGGGTCCTGCTGGCCCTGACCACCCGCTGGGCCGATCTGCTCAAATCACTGCGGGTGTTCTACATCCCCCGCGTGTTCGTGCTGGTCCTGTCCATGACCTACCGCTACATCTTCCTGCTGCTGGCGATGGCCGAAGATATCTTCACGGCCCGGACCAGCAGGATGGTGGGGCCCTCCAGCCCCCGGGAGGACCGGCGCTTTATCGCCTCCAGCATGGGAACTCTTCTGGGGAAGTCACACGCCTTCAGCGAGGAGGTCTATGGCGCCATGGTCAGTCGCGGCTACAACGGGGAGCCGGTGATCTCCCATTCATTCCAGGCCCGCCCGGCGGACTGGTTCTGGCTGGCGTCGGTGGCGCTGGCCATAGCCCTGGTCATAGGTGGTGACCGGCTCCTTGGCTGAGACCATGGCCGACACCGGTTCCGACGTTCCGGTCTTCCGCGTCGATTCGGTCAGCTACCGTTACCGGGAGACGGTGGCGCTGGCTGGTATCAGCCTCACCATCGACGCCGGCGAGCGCGTGGCGCTGCTGGGGGCCAACGGCTCCGGCAAATCGACGCTGCTGAAGATGCTGGATGGTCTGATCTTTCCCGACCAGGGACACATCGAGGTGCTGGGGCATGAGCTGTCGACGGAAGCGCTGAAGGACGACGGCTTTTCCAGGATGTTCCGGCAGCAGGTGGGCTTCGTGTTCCAGAACTCCGACGCCCAGCTCTTCTCTCCCAGCGTACGTGAGGAGATAGCTTTCGGACCACTGCACCTGGGGCTGCCGCTGGAAGAGGCCGGGCGCAGAGTCGACGATACGCTGCACATCATGGGCCTGGAGCAGCTGGCCGACCGGCCGCCATACAACCTGAGCGGAGGCGAGAAGAAAAAGGTGGCCCTGGCCTCGGTGCTGGCCATAAGTCCGGATGTGTTCCTGTTCGACGAGCCCACGGCCGGCCTTGACCCCAAGACGGTCAGCTTCCTGGAGCGCATGGTGCTTCAGCTTTCAGACGCCGGCAAGACCGTGGTCACCGCCACCCAGGACCTGGAACTGGCCAGGGTCATCGCCGACAGGGTCCTGGTGCTGGGTGAGGATCACCGGCTGGCGGGCGAGGGTCCGCCGGATGAGGTGCTGACAGACCGGGAACTCCTGCTGGACTCCAACCTGATTCACGACCACTCTCACCGCCATGACGAGCGGGGGCTGGAGCATATTCATCCACACAGCCATCTGACTGACCACGGCCACCAGCATGGCTAGCAGGCGGCAGGGAGCGCCGGTTCAGGAAGTCACACCGATTCCCTGACCTGGAAGCCGGTCAGGCCTTCCGGTGTTTCGTCGCCGCCGACATCGAGGACAGTTTCCACGTGTGCGTGGGGAGGCCCCTGACGGCACCACTCCACCATCCGGTCTACAGCTCCCGGCTCTCCCTCGAACACCGCTTCCACGCGGCCGTCCCGGCGGTTGCGCACCCAGCCGTTCAAGCCCAGGCGCCGCGCCGCCTCCGCGGTAGCCATGCGGAAGCAGACGCCCTGGACGCGGCCGGAGATATAAACATGCGCGCGCTTGGCCAATTCAGGCTCCCCCTCACCGGGCTCAGGCCAATATCCTTAATCCCTTGTACTTCCGGCGCTTGAGACGGCGCACCCGGTAGGCGAGCCATATCATGAACAGCAGGAACAGGTAACCCGCCGGCGGCACCAGCATCATCAGCGCCGACAGCAACAGTACGGTTATATCGAGTACCGGCCCCGGATCCCGTCCTTCGCTCACCTGCAGGGTGCCCCGGTGGACATAGACACCCAGCAGCGCCAGCGCAGCCCCGATCCCCAGGCCGGCCCAGCACCATGGCTCCTGCACTACAGCGGCGACGGCGGCGGCCATCAGCAGGCCACCGGCGATGACCGCGGCCGGCAGGCGCAGGCCGCGTTCTGCCGGCCCCGGAGAAGATACCCGGGTAAGGATAACCTCCAGCACCACCAGCGCCAGCAATACGACGATAGCCGTGTCCGTCAATAGAAAGTCCAGGGGTGTGTCCTTCACCGGGAAACCCCAGAGCCAGTCCAGCCGGGCCATGAACATGAACACGGCCAGCGGCAGAAAGGCCCTCACCCCTGCCAGCGTGGCCAGGCCCGCCCCGGCGCCAACAGCAAAAAAAACCTCCATTGCCTCTCCATTCCTCAAGTTCCGTCACAAATGCCATCGAATTCTATCACACCCCTTTATTGCTATAGGATAGGGGCACGTCTAGAATCAAATGCCATGACCCGCATCGATTTTGACAAGTACGAGGATTTTTACGCGCGCCGCACCGCTGGCCTGCGCTCTTCGGTGATGCGCGACCTGATGGCCATAATCGCCCGGCCGGAGATCATCTCCCTTGCCGGAGGTCTTCCCAACACCGAGAGCTTCCCTGTCAAGACCCTGGTCAAGATAACCCATGACGTAGCCACGGAGAGCAGCGCCGCGGCGCTGCAATACGGCCCCACCGAGGGCCTGGAAGAGACCAAGCGCAACATCGTCCGCGTCATGGAGGCCGAGGATACCCTGGTGGACACGGACGACATCATCATAACCACCGGGGCACAGCAGGGCATCGACCTGACTACCAGAACGCTGGTGAACCCCGGTGATGCCATCATCGCCGAGGCGCCGACCTATCCCGGCGCCATACCATCATTCTGCAGTTTCCAGGCCGACGTGGTGCAGGTGCCCATGGACGCTGACGGTATCCGCACCGACCTGCTGAAGGAAGAGGTGGACCGGTTGGAGAAGGCAGGCAGGCGGCCCAAGTTCATCTATGTGATCCCCAACTTCCATAATCCGGCCGGCGTTTCCATCAACCTGGAGCGGCGCCTGGAGCTGGTGGCGCTGGCCCGTGAGCGCCAACTGATCATCCTCGAGGATAACCCTTATGGCCTGCTGCGTTTCGAGGGTGAGCCGCTACCCACCCTGTATTCGCTGGACGAAGACGATAACGTCATCTACCTGAGCACTTTCTCCAAGATCATCTCGCCGGGCATCCGGCTGGGATGGATGGCGGCGCCGCAGCCGCTGCTGCAGAAGTTCAACATGGGCAAGCAGGCGGCGGACCTCTGCCCGTCGACGCTGGCCCAGATGGTCGTAAACCGTTACTTCAAGGATTTCCGCTGGCAGGATTACGTGGAGAAGACCACCGGGATCTACCACCGGCGCCGGGACGCCATGCTGGCGGCTCTGGAGGAATACTTCCCGGAGGAGGCCGGCTGGACCCGGCCCCGGGGCGGCTTCTTCATCTGGGCGACCCTTCCGGATTATCTGGATACCACCGACCTGCTGGCTCGGGCCATCGAGCAGGAGAATGTGGCCTTTGTCCCCGGCGGCGGCTCCTATATGGACGGCAGAGGCACCAACCATATGCGCCTGGCCTTCTGCGCCGTCTCCGAAGAGAGGATCGACGAGGGCATCAAGAAACTGGCCAAGGTGATCAAGGAGCAGATGGCCCTGTACAAGGCCCTGAAAGGTTGAGCGTCAACCCACTGAACTGATGGGGGATTTAAAATGAGTAAAAAGAACATCGCGGTTTTAAAAGGCGGACGCTCACTGGAGCGAAGCGTGTCGCTGAAGTCGGGCGGCCGGGTGGAGAAGGCCCTGAGGGAGCTGGGCTACAGGGTGGAGGCCATCGACGTGGATGCCCGCCTGGTTCGCAGACTCAAGGAGCTGAAGCCGGATGCGGCCTTCATCGCCATGCACGGGAGCGGCGGCGAGGACGGCACCGTGCAGGAGCTGCTGGACATCCTCGGCATCCCCTACACCGGTTCGGACGTGCTTCCCTCCGTGCGCTGCATGGACAAGGTGCTGACCAAGCATATCTTCGTGGCTGACGGCATTCCCACTCCCCCGTTTTACGCTTTCAACCGCGACGCCTTCCAGCAGCTGGGGGCCGCGGATACCCTGCCCTACATCGGCGAGGAGCTGGGCTTCCCCATCGTGGTCAAGCCCTCGTCCCAGGGTTCGGCCCTGGGAATCCGCTTCGCCCACAACGTGGACGAGCTGCCGGCGGCTCTGATATCGGCGTTCAGCTTCGACGACAAGGTATTGCTGGAGAAGTATGTGAAGGGCAGGGAACTGGCGGTGAGCATCATCGGCAAGGAGCCGCGGACGCTGCCCATCGTGGAAGCCATCCCCAAGTCCGAGTTCTTCGACTTCGAATCCCGTTATACCATGGGCAAGGCCGACTATGTGGTGCCCGCCGAGATACCCGGCGAGGTCGCCGCCACGGCGGCGGAGATATCGCTGAAGGTATTCTCTGTGCTCCAGTGCTCCGGTTTCGGACGGGTGGATATCATCATGGATGAGGACAACGGACTGCACGTGCTGGAGATAAACACCATCCCCGGCCTTACCGAAACCAGCCTGATGCCCATGGCGGCGGAGGCGGACGGCATCGGTTTCAACGGGTTGGTGGAGGAAGTGCTGGCGGCGGCGCTGGAAAGCGCCTGAACCGCTTTCGGCGGCGGCGGTATTTCTGCTAGACTCGGACTCCGGTTCCCGCCCCGGTAGCTCAGGGGATTAGAGCGAGCGCCTCCTAAGCGCTAGGTCGAAGGTTCGATTCCTTCCCGGGGCGCCAGCTTTGCCGGCAGCTTGTCTTGCTGACAGTAGTGTGTATTTATCAATCAAGGCTACGACCGACCGGTGATGAGCAGAAACGCAGCCGGGACTGGAGACCCTGGATAAAATGACTGCTGGGCATGATTCCGTGGGCGGCGCCAGCCGTTTCAACAACATCTTCATACGCAATGTCAGGGCCATGGACCAGCTGGAGATCTTCCTGGTCTCATCCGTCTCCACCATCCTCCTCATCCGCATGTTCCTGGCGCTGACCGGCTACCCCCAGCTGGGGGGCGGCTCGCTCCATATCGCCCACATGCTCTGGGGCGGGCTGGGCATGCTGGTGGCGATTATCATGCTCCTGATGTTCATGGGGAAGTGGGTCGAATATTTCAGCGCCTTCATCGGCGGTGTGGGCTTCGGCGCCTTCATCGACGAGATCGGCAAGTTCGTAACCAAGGACAACAATTACTTCTTCGAGCCCTCGTTCTCCCTGATGTACATAATCTTCGTCCTCATCTACCTGGCGGCTCACTGGGCGCTGACCTCGCGGGGATATTCCCGGACCGAGTACCTGATGAACTCCCTCAACTTCCTGCAGGAATACCGCAGCGACCACCTGCCGTACGACCAGAGACAGGCGATTCAGATTTACCTGCGCCGGTCCGACCCCGGCGACCCGCTCACCGCCGCCCTCTCCGGCTTCATCGATGAGGTGAATACCGTGTCTGCCGGCGCCCCCGGGTATTACGAGCGGCTGAAGACCTTCCTGCGCCGGCATTATTACCGCATGGTCGAAACCCGCTATTTCGCACCGCTGCTGAATCTGTTCTTCGTCGTCCAGTTGATAATTGGCATGTCATTCATCTTCACCGAGGTTCTCTTCCCCCAGGGGCTGGGCGGAAGCCCGGCAGGGCCCGGCTTCTCCGAGATGGCCCTGCTGGTCTCCAGCGTCATCTCCGGGTTCTTCATATTGCTGGGAGTGCTTTACCTGCGCAGGTCCAAGCTTGCGGCCTACAAGATGTTTGAAAGAGCCATGCTGGTAAACATCCTGCTCAGCCAGGTCTTCCTGTTCACCATCAACCAGCTGGGAGCCATCACCGGCCTGATATTCAGCCTGCTGGTGCTGAGCGCCCTCCGATTTCTCATCGACGGCGAGGCCGTAAAACAGACGGCGCGCCAGACGACGGGACGGGAGGGGGTATAAGTCGGCCCCGGTGGCCGGCGGAGGAAACGGCCCGGCAGGATTGCAACTGACGGAATAATAATCTAGGATGCCTTAGGTTCCTTGTTGGGGGAAAGTGGTGGGGTATATACACTTGAGGCAGGCATAATCTGATATGAAAGTACTCCTGGTTCAACCACCGCAGTTCGGCAAACCCGGTTTCACCAAGATAGCAAGGGTGGAGCCCCTCGGCCTGGAGATGGTGGCTGGGGCCCTGATAGACGACCACGAGGTGCGTATCCATGACATGCGCCTCGACGATAACCTCGAAAAGGCCATCAAGTCCTTCCGCCCGGACGCCGTGGGCATCAGCTGCTGCTTCACCATCGATGTCTATCGCGCCCAGCGAATCGCCCGCAGGGTGAAGAACGCGGATGTACCGTTCGTGTTCGTCGGCGGTCTGCACGCATCGCTGAATCCCCCCGATTTCGAGAGTGAGGACATCGACTGCATCGTGGTGGGTGAGGGGGAGTTCGCCAGCCGCGACCTTATAGGCGCCCGGGAGGCGGGATCGGATCTGCGGAACGTCCCAGGCATCGTGCTCAACACCGATGAAGGACAGGTCTTCACCGGCCCCCGGGAGCCGGTGAAGGATATGGACGATCTGCCTTTCGCCGCCCGGAACCTTCTGCCCCACGGACGCGGCAGCAAGTACTTCTTCAATTTCTGGAAACCCATGGCCACCATCGAGACGGCGAGGGGATGCCCGTACCGCTGTAACTTCTGTAGCGTCTGGGCATTCTTCCAGGGCCGTTGCCGCACCAAGAGCCCGGAGAGAGTGGCCGAAGAGCTGGCCCGGCGGCCCGAGCCATATATCCTCATCACCGACGACAACTTCCTGCTGAGCGTCAGGCGGGCACGTGAGATAAGCGAGATAATCAAAGCCCGCGGCATCAAGAAACGCTATTCCTTCCAGGCTCGCAGCGATACCATCTGCAAGCATCCGGAGATCATCACCCAGTGGCGCGAGATCGGCCTGGCCCACATCTTCATCGGCTTCGAGAGCCTCAACCAGGAAGATCTCCAGGCGGTCAACAAGAAGAACAGTGTCGAGACCAACGAGCAGGCACTGAAGCTGTGCCAGGACCAGGGCCTCTCGGTCACTACGGCCTTCATCATCAACCAGGACTTCGAGCACAGCGACTTCGAGAAACTGCGCAACTATATCGTCAGCCGCCGCATCTCACTGCCCCAGTTCACGGTACTGACGCCACTGCCCGGGACCGACCTGTTCCGTGAGGTGGAAGGGA
This sequence comes from uncultured bacterium, assembly GCA_913009925.1. Taxonomy (GTDB): domain Bacteria; phylum Actinomycetota; class Thermoleophilia; order BMS3ABIN01; family BMS3ABIN01; genus BMS3ABIN01. The sequence goes on along the minus strand of CAJVWY010000003.1, from coordinate 240 downwards.
AGATCCAGATCAAGAACTACGAACTTTACGACTTCATCCATTCCGTGCTGCCAACGAAACTGGACCCGAAGGAATTCTACAAGGAGTTCGCCAGCCTCTATAGCGCCGCCTATATCCACTCCGGGGTGATCAAGCGCCGTTCCTCGCGGCTGATAAAGGACCTGGCCGCCAGGCGCCTGAGCCTGAGGAGATCGGAAGAGCGTCGTGGAGGGAAAGGGTGTAGATCTCGGTTGTCGCCGC
>CAJVWY010000002.1 GCA_913009925.1 uncultured bacterium | reverse complement strand
AGATAAAGGAATGTGACTGGAGTTCAGACGTGTGCTCTTCCGATCTGGAAGAAAACAATCACGGGCCGGGACCTGACCATTCCCCATCCGCGCCTGCGGGAGAGGGCGTTCGTGCTGGTGCCCATGGATGAGATCGCAGCGGACGTGGTGATTCCCGGTGACGGCAGCGTAAGGGAGGCTCTGGCCGGCCTCGATAACGGCGCCAGGGTGGAGATGTCAGGCAGTCTGAAGGAGACGGGAGAGCAATGAACAAGGTAGATTATGGACCGCTGCAGGAAGAGTTGAGGGAACTGGCGCGGGAAAAGAACGCCCTGATCATCGCCCACAATTACCAGCGCCCTGAGGTGCAGGATGTGGCGGATTTCACCGGTGACTCACTGGAGCTTTCGCGCCTGGCGGCCGAGACGGATGCCCATATCATCCTGTTCTGCGGCGTCCATTTCATGGCGGAGACGGCGTACATCCTGTCGCCCGGCAAGAAGGTTCTGCTTTCGGACATCAACGCCGGCTGCCCCATGGCGGATATGATCACCGCCGGAGACCTGGTCAAGATGAAGGCCGAGCATCCGGAGGCCCTGGTTGTGGCTTATGTCAACACCTCGGCCGCGGTCAAGGCGGAAACCGATATCTGTTGCACCAGCGCCAACGCCGCCAGGGTGGTGTCCAACATCCCCGCCGGCAGGGAGATCATATTCGTACCCGACCGCAACCTGGCCATGTACGTGGAAAAACAGACGGGCCGCCGGCTCATCAAATGGGACGGTTTCTGTCCCACGCACGACAACATCACCCTGGATGATATTCTCAGGACGAAACAGGAGCATCCGGAAGCGGTGGTCCTGGCCCATCCCGAGTGTCTTCCCGAGGTACAGGAGATAGCCGGCAGCCTGGAGAGCACCTCGGGCATGATCCGTTATGCCTCCGGTTCCAGCGCCGGGGAGTTCATCATCGCTACCGAGATGGGTCTCATCCATCGCCTTAAAAAAGAGAACCCGGACAAGGATTTCTACTCGCCCACCAAGCGGGCCATATGCCCCAACATGAAGATGACCACGCTGGCCAAGGCCGTCCAGACGCTGCGCGAAGAGCGTTACCAGATCCGCCTCGACGAGCATATACGCAAGCGGGCTCTGGCAGCGGTCGAGGCTATGGTCTCCTATACCTGAGAGGAAACCACCCATGCCGTATCCAGTGGCGAAGCACCCATATATGCTGGCGGCAACGGACGGTGAACCGGCCAGGCGGTTCTACGATATCATCGTCATCGGCAGCGGTATAGGCGGACTCACCGCCGCTGTCGGCGCCGCCCGCCGCTGGAAGGTGGCGCTTATCAGTAAAAGTGTGCTCAGGGATACCACCACCTTTCTGGCCCAGGGAGGCATCGCCGCCGCCCTCAGCGAACAGGATTCACCCCAGCTGCACCTGGAGGACACCATGCGCGCCGGCGCCGGTCTGTGCAAAGAGGAAGCGGTAAGGATTCTGGTAAACGAAGGGCCGGACCGGGTACGCGAACTGATGGAGATATGTCCCAAGTTCGACCGCTCCGGAGGTGACCTGGTGCTGGCCAGCGAGGGCGCCCATTCCGTACCCCGCATAGCCCACGCCGGCGGCGACGCCACCGGCAGCGAGGTGGCCAGCGCTCTGGCGCAGGCGATGCGCTCGGGCAGCCGCGTACAGGTTCTGGAACAGGAGTTCGTGGTGGACCTGCTCACCAGCGGCGGCCGCTGCGTCGGCGCCGTCTCCCTCAACCTCCGGACCGGCGAGTTCACACTGGATTACGCTTCCGCCACGGTCTTGGCCACCGGCGGCAGCGGCCAGGTTTATTCACTCACCACCAACCCCGCGGTCGCCACCGGCGATGGCATGGCCATGGCCTGGCGTGCCGGCGCCGCTATTGGCGACATGGAGTTCGTCCAGTTCCACCCCACGGGCCTCTACGCCGACGAATCGCCCATCTTCCTCATCACGGAAGCGCTCAGGGGCGAAGGCGCCTACCTGCTCAACCACGCCGGGGAGAGGTTCATGGTGGGCGTGCATCCCCAGGCGGAACTGGGACCCAGGGACGTGGTGGTCAAGGAGATGGTCAAGCAGATGTCGGCAGCGGGCCGCGAGTTCCTCTACCTGGATGCCACCCATCTGGATTGCCAGAAGATCAGGCAGCGGTTCCCCACAGTCTATGAGACCCTGCGCGACCGCGGCTTCGATATCTGCCGCGACCGGATACCGGTGGCGCCGGTGTGTCATTACATGATAGGCGGCGTCACCACGGACCTCTGGGGCCGAACCACCCTGCCCGGCCTCTACGCCAGCGGTGAAGTCTCCAATACCGGTGTGCATGGGGCCAACCGCCTGGCCAGCAATTCTCTGCTGGAGGGGCTGGTGTTCAGCGATCGCATCGTGCGCGATCTTGACCGTTATGCGGGCGCCTCCGGAGGCTCGGCGCGCCGGCTGACCATTGAGTTGCCGGCGCCGGCAACGGGGAAGAACGAGCCGGCACAACTGGCCGATATCCGCCGGCGGCTGCAGAAGCTGATGACGGCGGATGTGGGCATTGTCCGTGACGAGCGCGGCCTGAACCGGGCCCTGGGGCGGATCGGTTCGCTGCTGGAGGAGCTGGAACCACCCGGAGCCAGTCCGGAGGAGTATGAACTCTACAACCTGATAACCGTGGCCGGCCATATAACGCGGGCGGCGCTGTTGAGAACAGAGAGCCGCGGTGCCCACCTGCGGGAAGATTATCCGCAAAGGGACGATGCCAGATGGAAACACCACATCAACTTCCGCCTGAAGGGGGACAGGAGAGAGGGAGAGGTGTTCGGTGGCTATGGATAACAGCAGAACGGAGCTGGTACGCATAGTGGAGCTGGCGCTGGCGGAGGATCTGGGCGAGGCGGGCGACATCACGTCACAGTCAATATTCTTCAGGGGGGAATCGGGCCCGGCCCGAATATTCGCCAGGGAGGCCTGCACCGTTTCCGGGCTGGCTGCGGCTGTCGAGACCTGCGGCCAGGTGGACTGCGACCTGGCATGGCTGGCACTGGTCGAAGAGGGCCAGACTGTTCCCGCAGGAGCAGAGGTGGCGCGGCTGGAAGGGAAGCTACTGTCCATTCTCGCAGCCGAGCGTACTGTTTTGAATTTCATGGCCCGCCTCTCGGGCGTAGCCACCCTGACCCGCCGCTTCGTCGACGTTCTCCAGGGTCTGCCGGCGCGAATCGCGGCCACCCGCAAGACCTCTCCCGGCATGCGCTTTCTGGAGAAGCAGGCCGTCGTTCACGGTGGCGGCGAGACACACCGCATGGGCCTGTACGATGCGGTTCTGGTAAAGGATAATCATATAGCCGCAGCCGGAGGCGTCAGCGAGGCTGTGACCGCCGTGAGGGAGGCTCTGGGGGAAGGGGCGGCCGTTGAAGTCGAGGTGGATACGCCTGGACAGCTGGAACAGGTACTGCCGGCAGGGGTGGATACGGTGCTGCTGGATAACATGGAGCCGGACGAGGTGCGCCGTTGTGTGGATATTGCGGCGGGCAGGGTGGTGATAGAGGCCTCGGGAGGGATCGGGCTGCACAACGTTCGCGCCTACGCCGAGGCGGGCGCCGATATCATTTCGGTCGGTGCCATAACCAATGCCGCCGCGGCCGTGGACTTCAGCCTGGAAGTGGAAGCATGAACATAGAGGAGAAGATCCTCAGTGAGATATCAGGCAAGCACTATCGTTCCGGTGAAGAGATAAGCGGGGAGCTTGATATCACTCGCTCCGCCGTCTGGAAGCATATCGTCAAGCTGCGTAACAACGGTTACGAGATAGAAGCGTCGCCCAGGCACGGATACCGGCTGGTGAGCCGGCCCGACAAACTGTTGTCGGTGGAGATAGCTCCGCGGCTCAGGACCAGGGTGGTGGGCAGACGTATAGTCCACCTGGAGGAGACCGGCTCCACCGCCGATGAGGCCCGGGTGCTGATGGAGCGCGGTACCCCCGAGGGCACGGTGGTGATCGCTGAGAGCCAGAAAGCCGGACGCGGCCGTATGGGGCGCGGCTGGTCGACTCCCGGGGGAAAGGCGATCGCCATGTCCGTCATCTTCTATTCAGGCATCGTTCCTACCCGTGTGCCCCTGTTCAGCCTGGCTACGGCCGTAGCGGCGGCGCAGGCAATAGCCGTTACGGCGGATGTGCGTCCCGGCCTCAAATGGCCCAATGACATCTATCTGGAAGGATCGAAGCTGGGCGGTGTACTGGTGGAGATGGGCGCCGAACTGGACCGGGTGAGATGGATCATCGACAGCATAGGCATCAACGTCAACAACAGCTTCAGGGGAACAGAGCTCGAGGCGTCGGCCGTCTCTCTGGCGGAAGTGACCGGCACCCGGGTGTCGCGCAAGGATCTGGCCGTGGCGCTGCTGGGTGAACTGGACCGCCTGTGGCTTGCCGCCCGCTCCTCCGGCGGCCTGGACTATTACCGTGAGGAGTTTCTCCGGCTCGACATCCTGCAGGGTAAGAAGATAAGGGTGGAGACGCCGGAAGGTACGGTCGGCGGCAGCGCGGCCGGCATCGACGGTGAAGGGCGGCTGCTGCTGGAGAGACCCGGCGGGGAGACGCTTTCCCTGTTCAGCGGCGAAGTCACCATAGCCGGAAACCGACCGGCAGGATGAATGTAAACTAATATGTATCATTAGGTTGACGCTCGGCGCTCGCCCCCATAGAATGGCTGATGCAAGGTAAGTACCGGCATTAGCGGAAGGTCTTGTGAGCAATATTTCCATCAGGGAGATGGTATGGGTGGCTTTCTTTACGGCGCTGACGTCCGTGGGTGCCTGGATCGCCATTCCCCTCCCGTTCAGCCCGGTTCCTATTGCTCTTGCTAGCCTGTTTGCGTTGCTATCCGGCGCCATCCTGGGAAAATGGCTTGGGGCGCTGAGCCAGTCCGTATATTTTCTCATGGGTCTGGCCGGCATACCGGTCTTCGCCAGGTTCACCGCCGGTCCGGGGATTGTGACCGGTCCCACCGGCGGCTATCTGGCAGGATATATCGCTGCAGCGTTTGTAGTGGGACTGCTGGTGGAATACATTCCTGTCAGGCAGAAGGCGGTCAGGTTTGCGGTCGGCCTGACCGCGGGAACGATAGTCATATACGCGATGGGGGTCCCCTGGCTGGCTTTGGTGACCGGTATGAGTTTCCCCGCCGCCATGGTGGTCGGCATGTACCCCTTCTTACCGGGAGACGCGCTTAAGATTATGATGGGAGTGGTTCTGTGTCTCAGCCTGGTCGCCCAGTCTTCACATGTCTGGAGGACGCCGGCGGCGAAGGATCTCGCCCGGCAGGCAGAGAGCGATTAGTGCATCTTCGGCAATAGGGTAGGTGGCTGCCGTCAGGATTAAGGCTCGCGCTCCCTGCAGGTCTCTGCTACACTTCTCTCGCAATGGAAGCCTTGCTGCTTGCTATCGATATCGGCAATACGCAAACCGTCGCTGGGCTTTTCTCCGGCGACGGGCTCCAGGAGCATTGGCGCATAGCCACCGAACTGCACGCGACTGCCGATCAGCTGGCCGCGACCTTCACCTCCCTGCTGGCGCTGAACGGCTTCCGTCTGAACGAGGTCGGGCGAATGATCACGTCCTCGGTGGTGCCGAGCCTGTCCGGCCAGTATGAACTGTTGGCGGGACGCTTTGAGAGCATGGAAGTGCTGGTAGTCGGACCGGGGACCCGCACCGGGCTGCCGATCCTGATCAACAATCCACATGAGGTAGGCGCCGACAGGATCGTTAACGCGGTAGCGGCCCTTGATCAGTTGGGAGGCCCCTGCATAGTGGTTGATTTCGGCACCGCCACGACCTTCTGCGCCATCTCCGCGGACGGGGAATACCTGGGCGGTGCCATTGCCCCGGGGGTGGAGGTGTCGCTGGAAGCTCTTACCGCCAAAGCCGCCCGGCTGTCCATGATAGAACTCTGCGATCCGGTGACGGCCATCGGCAAGACCACGGCTGCCTCTCTCTGCTCAGGCGTAGTGCTGGGTTTCGCCGGTTTGGTAGATGGAATGGTGGGAAGTATAAGGGAGGAGCTCGGCAGCAATACGGTACCGACCATCGCCACCGGTGGTAATGCCGGGCTGGTAGTCCCGCATACGAGCACGCTTGACAAGGTGGACCCGTTGCTGACGCTGAAGGGTTTGAAACTCATAGATGCGAGGAACCAAAAGAAATAGCTTCACACTCTCATGGAATGCCGATCACCAGCCGAAAGCTGAAAAGCCGCTTCCCAATCGCCAGGAGACAGATCTATGAACCCTGATGCAGCCGTGTCGCCATCGGAAAAAACCGGGAAAATCACCAAGGAAAAACCATTCGTTGTGGCCCATATATCCGATATGCACGCCGGTTCGCAGTATTTCGTGCCCAACCTCATGGACCGCGCTGTCATCGAACTGAACGAGCTCAAGCCCAACGTGGTGGTCGTTACCGGCGACCTGACCGATGAGGGGTTCAAGCAGGAATACCTGCTGGCCAAGAGCTATCTGGACAAGATCCAGTGTGAGAATATGCTGGTGGTGCCGGGGAATCACGACGCCCGCAATGTGGGCTATGTGCACTTTGAGGACATGTTCGGCTCCCGGCAGGTCTGCCGCCACCGGGACGGTATCAGTATCATCGGTGTAGACTCGTCCGAACCCGATCTCGATTACGGCACTATCGGTCGCCATCGTTACCATTGGCTGAAGGAGCAGTTCGAGACGCCTGCCAATTTCCGGGTCTTCATGCTGCACCATCACCTGTTGCCCGTTCCCGGCACGGGTCGTGAGCGTAATGTCGTCTATGATGCCGGCGATACCCTTCAGGTGCTGCAGGAGTGTGGCGTCAACCTGGTGCTGAGCGGCCACAAGCACGTACCCAACGCCTGGCGTCTGGAGAACATGTTCGCTGTCAATGCCGGCACCGTCTGCACCCTCAGGCTTCGCGGCAAGGTGCGCCCCTGCTACAACGTTATCGAGATCAGTGACGACGAGGTGACGGTCTGGAGGAAATACCCCTTCCACGATGCCGACCAGATAATCAGGTTCTATCCATCCACCTTCGCTTTCGAGAAATCGGCAGACCAAAACAAGGAGAGTCCCGGGTGAAACGGGCTATCGCCCTTATAGATGGTGAGCATTACCCCGAGGTAGTCAGGGAGGCGCTGGGGGAGGTCTCCGCCCGGTTCGACCTGCGGGCAGCGGTCTTCCTCGGGGGCACGGAGAAGATCGATACGTCGCTGGTGGGCGACGCGGAACAAAATGAGTATGGAGTTCCCGTATTTCTGCACGAGGACGCGTCTGAAGCGCTGTTGCTGGCCATCAGCGAGCATGAGCCCGAGGTGGTGATTGACTTGAGCGACGAGCCGGTGTTAGGATATAAAGAGCGTTTCCGGTATGCCAGTTTGACTTTGGCTTCCGGGGCTGAATATCAGGGCGCAGACTTTACCTTACTTCCACCATCTTTCCATGAGCTTTCCCAGAAGCCCTCTATTTCCATTATCGGCACCGGCAAAAGGATCGGCAAAACCGCGGTAAGCGGCTTTATCGCCCGGGAGGTTTCCAGGGAATTCTCCCTGTCGGGCCGGGACGAAGGGGTGGTCGTGGTGGCCATGGGCCGCGGTGGGCCGCCGGAGCCGGAGGTAATCGAGGGCAGGCGGCACCGTATCGGCGTAGACGAACTGCTTGCGTACAGCCGTCAAGGCAGGCATGCCGCTTCAGACTATCTGGAGGACGCGGCGCTGAGCTCGGTGACGACGGTTGGTTGCCGGCGTTGTGGCGGCGGACTGGCAGGTGAACCGTTCGTCTCCAACGTGGTCGAGGGCGCGAGGATAGCGGAAAAGCTGTCGGCGGACCTGCTGGTGTTTGAGGGGAGCGGCGCGGCCCTTCCACCCATCAAGGTGAACAGGACCATCTGTATCGCCGGGGCCGACCAGCCCTATGAATATATTCTCGGATATCTGGGATCCTTTCGCATCCTGATATCGGACCTGGTAGTTCTGACCATGTGCGAACAGCCGCTAGCCGGACCGGCGAAGGTGGAAAAGCTTAAGAAAGACATCCGGGAGCTGAATCCATCGGCGGAAGTGGTGGCTACGGTGCTCAGGCCGAAGCCGCATGGTGATATCCGCGGCAGGAGAGTAGCCTATTTTACGACAGCCCAGGGGGAAGTGGTGGACCGTATCGCCGAATATATCTCTTCGACATATGGTTGTACCGTCGATTTTATCTCAACGGAGTTGGCCGACAGGAGAAAGCTGCGCCAGGCTCTTTCGGGTCTGGGGGAGGGAGAGGTGGATATTTTCCTGACCGAGATCAAGGCGGCGGCAGTGGACGTGGTGGCGGAAGAGGCGGCAAGGCGGGGGACCGAGGTGGTCTTCTGCGATAACGTGCCGACGGAGGTGGATGGCGATGAGCGTCTGGTGCGCCTCGTCATCGACCTGGCCGAACAGGCGATAGCCGATTTCAGCTGACCTATGGTGGAAAAGGATATACATCCAGACCTGCAGATCGTGGACAAGGAATACGGCCTGCCGTACTCCAAGGGTCTGATGGCCCAGTCCATCATGGCCACGGGCCTGCCGCCGGAGCGTGCCTACCATGTCGCCCGTGAGATCGAGCAGCATCTTCACGATAGCGGCCAGTCGAGCATCTCACTCAGGCGGCTGCGCGAGATCGCCCAGCAGGTCCTGGGCGAGGAGGAAGGGCAGAGTTTTACTGAGCGCTACCGGCGGTGGCGTATGCTGGGGAAGCTGGAGAAACCCATAGTCATCCTCATCGGCGGCGCCACCGGGGTGGGCAAGAGCACCTTGGCCACGCAGGTGGCCCACCGGCTGGGCGTGACGCGGCTGACCTCCAGTGATTCGGTACGGCAGGTGATGCGGGCCTTCTTTTCCGAAGAGTTGATGCCGGCCATACATTACTCCTCCTTTGAAGCGGCAAAGGCGGTGAGACTGGACATGGCCAGAGGGGTGAACCGCGATCTGGCCGGATATATCGAGCAGGTCGAAAAGGTGAGCGTGGGCATCAACGCTATCATCGAGAGGTCCATCCGCGAGGGAACGAGGATGGTGCTGGAAGGAGCCCATATTGTCCCCGGCTACCTGAACGAGGAACACTGGCATGATGCCATCGTTATCCAGATGGTGCTCATCGTAAAGGACGAGGATCACCACAAGAGCCATTTCTTCGTTCGCGATCAGGAAACGGACGGAGTGCGTTCCCTGAAGAAATATCTGGACAACATTGAGAAGATCAGGCTGGTACAGAGGTATCTGGTGGAAAGGGCCGGGAAGGCCGGGGTCCCGGTCATCGATAACCAGAGCATAGACGATGCGGTGGCCATGGCCATGGATATCGTGCTGGATTCGGTGAACCGTTACCAGCAGTCCAGCGGCCTGATGATAAACACGGGCTGAAAGAAATATCGACGGAGGTCTTTTCAAACGGCGGTTTTTTTATTAAAGTAAATACGGCAAGTATCCGACATCCTTTGCACGTAACCTTTATCACGCTTCCCGGTTGCGGCATTATGAATTTCCCCCCGATGTTTCCGGAAGATATACGGGTATTCATCCAGATGTTCAATCAGTCTTCGGATATTCCATATGTGGTGGCAGGGGCGAGAGGGAAGGACGCAAAAACAGCTTCCAGCCCAAAATCACCTGAACGATACCTGAAAAGAGTTCACATCCATTCAAACCGGCAAGACCGGCAAGCGAGAAAGAGAAAAAATGGCAGTCAAGGAAAACCAGGAACAGGATAAAAAGACCAGGAAGAGCGAAGGTTCGGGTAACGCTGCGGAGGAGAACGTCAATATCCGCACGGGGACTCTGGACCTGTTACCGGACGGGTTCGGTTTTCTGCGCACCCGTGGTTATAATCAGAGCGACAACGACATCTATGTATCCATGTCCCAGATACGGCGTTTCGGCCTCCGGCGCGGCGACGAGGTGTCGGGGCAGGTCAGGGAACCCAAGGACAGCGAGAAATACAACGCGTTGCTGAAGATCGTGGCGGTCAACGGGCTGGACCCGGAGGAAGCGCGCAACCGGCCCAATTTCGACCGGCTGACGCCTCTGTTTCCCACGGAACGCCTGCGCCTGGAGACCGAGCCCACCGAGATCGCCACGCGGGTTATCGACCTGACCACCCCTATCGGCAAGGGCCAGCGGGGCTTGATCGTGTCACCACCCAAGGCGGGCAAGACTACCATCCTCAAGCAGATCGCCAATAGCGTCACGGCCAACAACCCGGACGTCTATCTGCTGGTCCTGCTGGTGGATGAGCGCCCGGAAGAAGTTACCGACATGGAGCGTTCGGTCAACGGTGAGGTGGTAAGTTCGACTTTCGATCAGCCGTCGGAAAATCATATCCAGGTAGCCGAGCTGGTACTGGATCGGGTCAAACGCCTGGTCGAATCAGGACGTGACGTGGTAGTGCTGCTGGACAGCATCACCAGGCTGGCGCGAGCCTATAACCTGAGTGCACCGGCCAGCGGACGCATCCTCTCGGGAGGTGTGGATTCCACCGCGCTCTACCCGCCGAAGAAGTTTTTCGGGGCAGCCAGGAACGTGGAGGAGGGCGGCTCGCTGACCATACTGGCTACCGCCCTGGTGGATACGGGCAGCCGCATGGACGAGGTTATCTTCGAGGAGTTCAAGGGCACCGGTAACATGGAGCTGCATCTTGACCGGAGGCTGGCCGACAAGCGCATCTTCCCGGCCATTGACATCGAACGTTCCGGTACCCGCAAGGAGGAGTTGCTGATGGAGGAAGAAGAGGCGATTCAGGTGTGGAAGCTGAGAAATGTGCTTCACGCTCTAGACCCCGGCGCCGCCATCGAACTGCTCATCTCCAAACTGCGTGACACCAAGGATAACGCCCACTTCCTCAAGGAGATCCAGAAGAATTCCGCCAAGTGACGGGCGGTTCACAAGGACTCTTTCGGGCTGTTCGCTCAGGTGAACGACAGGCAGGGACATCTGCCGGTATCCAGTGATTCCATCCAGCCCTGCACTTCAGCGGCGTTACGCAGCTTCACCCCGACCACGACGCCGTTGGGGCCGGCCATCATCCTCTGGATGTTGCTGAGGGCGCCACCGCTGGATTCGATGCAATTGACGCACATCTGGGGTGCGGGCTGTTCCACGGGACAACCGCAGCCCGGCTTGCTTCGTATCTCTGGAATGTCCGGCATCATGTTTTTGCTCACAGTAAACGATGATGCCTCCCCCGTTTTCCCTGTTCCCCGTTTTGCCCAGCCGCCGGGGTGCGGTTAAGAAGATCTAGAAATCAATGGGAAGGATATGATCCTTGTTGAGAGCGCAGATGAATTTATCAACTTCCTCTTCCATGTTTCTCTTCTGCATCCTGTCCAGTTCTCTCATCAGGGACTCACGGCCCACCCTGGCGTTCTTCAGCAGTTCGCGCACGGTCTCGCGTTCGACGACCATTTCCCGCTTGCACGAACAGTTGGGACAGAGCAACAGCACTTTCCACTCCATATCGTTGACCTGGCACCGTTCAACGGGGTAGACCAGCTCTGATTTACAGAGGGGGCAGGTCTGGATTTCTGTCTTTTTTTTCTGCAGTTCAGTCATGATTTCCTCAATTATGCTTTCGACGCATTCATCTTCATCGAAGCAGACCAGGTCTATTACCTGACCTTGTGAGAGGATGACTCGCTGTATGAAATATTCGTTTTCCTGTTTTTTGTTTTTTGTAGACAATCTGCAGTTCGAATAGATTTCATAGCCTTCCGAGACTCATCGTCTCACCCTAAAAGGTCCTCCTGAAGTTGCTTGGTTGCCCTTGCTGCTTTTCCTTCGTTAGCGTTATCGGCATACGGGTCATTTTTCTTTATTCAGGGGACAGGGGAGCTTTTTTGCTTTATAATCCCGTGGAACTGAATGAGGGCGATATGGTTTAACCGCCCATAAATGACGGAGGGCGGCCCTTGCAAGGGCCGCCCTCCGGTCGTTAGCCTTACCGCTTGCCGCGGGCTGTTAAGCCGGCGGTGGCGGAACCGTTACGCTGCACTGCCAGTTGGGGCACTCGAAGGTTATCTCCTTCAAGTTATCGTGCTTTACCAGCTCAGGCTTGGCGTAAGGTTCCCGGTGGTCACTCTGTTTAGAGGCCATCTCGTTCTCCTTTCACGTCAGTTCGCCGTTATCTCCGACTCGCCCTTAGGGTCCGGGGTATGGGCCGGGGTAGTCGTAGATGGTGGCGCCGCTCTGAGCGGTCGCATATACGGTGGAGGTGAACACCACTACACCGACGGGCACATGGTACTCGACGATGTAGGTATGACCGCCGCCGCTGGCTATGTCGCTGGCCAGGCTGGGCGTGTTCACCGAGGTCACGCCGCCGCTGTCGACCGTGCCGGCGATGGTGACGTCCTTGGCATCCGGTCCGGCATTGCTGACGGTGTAGTCAACGGACAGGATGCGGTTGTTGTAGTCAGCCACCGAACTCCAGTAGACCGCGTCCATGTTGAGGCTCAGGGCGGGCTGGCCGGGATTCCATGAAGCGGTACTCATGGCGAAGACGCCGCAGGAACCTTCGTTGGTGCCCTGTATCGTACCAAGCAGCACCGGAGCGGTAACGTCGCTGACGTCGATAACCAGCACTGAGCCACCCGAGGGGTGGGGGCTGGGTACCTGGCGTACGTTGACGTACAGGATGTTCTCGTCGATAGACGAGATCTCCGGGCCATGTGGCTCGGTAGTAGGAGCACCGGTGAGAGCGACGAGGTCGATGGTGCCGACCAGTACCGGATTGCCGCCACCGATGTCGAAGACATCAAGGACACCACCGGTACCACCGGACTGGAACAGCAGGCCGCGATCCTTGGCCACCGTGTTCTGGTGGTAGGAGATGCCCGGCGTGCCGGACGAGGCGTTGTAGTTCATCGTGGTAGCGCCCGGCCAGTCCATATCGGTCTCCGAGGACGGTGCGTCGAACATCAGTCCGGCGTAGCCGTGGGTGCCGCTCGAATCCCAGGCGACACCACAGGTGCTGGACTCGCCGTTGCCGTTGGCATCGGTGTTGATGAACCTGCCAACGGTGCCGGTGGAGATGTCCACTTCCTGCCAGCCGCCCACGCTGTCGACGGGGCCGAGCAGCGGCGTTCCCATGTTGGTGGCATACACCAGGTTAGAGCTCTCGTCGTTGCGGTCGTACTCGATGCCGCAGTAACCGACGTTGGAGCCGTACAGGGGTCCGATGGTGCGGACCACATCGTCGTTGGCCGAGTTGACCTGGTACATGGTCACGTCAGCCGAGGTGCCGGACAGGGCGCCTACGGCGTAGACGGACGTCCTGTCAGGAGACGGGATCATGCCGTGGATCTCCCAGGCGTTTCCGGCCGGATCGGCGTCCGGGATATTGATACTGTCCACCCAGGACATGGAAGCGACGTCAGCTACCAGCACGTCGCTGTCGTTGCCGTTAGCCACCAGCAGAGTCTCGCTGCCGGTGCCGCTGGGATCTGCGTGGCTGTAGTACAGGCTCTTGTCCGCGTCGGCGAAGACACCGCAAGATGATTTGTTGGTGCCGACGTAGCCGCCGATCAGTACAGGAGCGTTGACGTCGCTGACGTCAATAGCCAGTACCGTACCGCCCGATGGGTCAGGGTTGGGTACCTGGCGTGTATTGACATACAGGACGTCGCTGTTGGCCGCGGAGATCTCCGGGCCATGAGGCTCGGCCGAGGGGACGCCGGTGAGCGCCGCCAGGTCGATGGTGCCGATCAGTACCGGATTGCCGCCGCTGATGTCAAAGACATCAAGGACGTGACCGTTGCCGCCCGACTGGAACAGCAGGCCACGCTCCTTGTCCACCGTGCTCTGGTGGTAGGAGATGCCCGGCGTGCCGGACGAGGCGTTGTAAGTCAGGGTAGTAGCGCCCGGCCAGTCCATCGAGGTCTCAGACGAGGGAGCGTCGAACATCAGGCCGGCGTAGCCGTGGGTGCCGCCGGCATCCCACGATACACCACAGGTACTGCTTTCGCCGTTGCCATTGGCGTCCGTGGGTATGTACCTGCCCACGGTGCCGGTGGAGATGTCCACTTCCTGCCAGCCGCCCACGCTGCCGGAGGGTCCGAGTAACGGCGTCCCCATGTTGGTGGCGTAGATCAGGTTGGAGTTCTCGTCGTTGCGGTCGTACTCGATGCCGCAGTAACCGACGTTGGAGCTGTACATGGGGCCGATAGTGCGTACCACGTTCTTGGTAGCCGTATCGATCTCGTACATGGTAACGTCGGCCGAGGTTCCGGACAGGGCGCCTACGGCGTAGACGGACGTCCTGTCAGGGGACGGGACCATGCCGTGGATCTCCCAGGCATCTCCGCCCGGATCGGCATCCGGCACCGGTATGGTGTCCACCTTACGCATAGTATTGGCATCAATCACCAGTACATCGCTAGCGTCACCATTGGCCACATACAGTAACTCGTTGCCGAGGCCGTATGAGGCGGGCGGTGCCTGGTCGCAGGGCGTATAGGCGCCGCAACCGTAGCCGCCGTAAGCGGCATCAGCCGCGCCGGACATGCCGCTGGTGGCGATAGCTATCGCCAGAATCAGTACCAGCGGCGCTGCCAGTAGCAGCAGTTGCCATTTGGTGTTGCTCAATGCAACTTTCATCCCTTCATCCTCCTAATAGTGATGTATCTATCAGGGTTAGACTTGCATCCTGTATTTGTGCCATCACCTCCCGTATCCCGTAATTTGATAATGCGTCTTCGCTGGAATGGGGTGAGAGGTACGAGAGAAGAACTGGAGGGTTGAAGTTGCCGGTGGAGGAAGCTGACCATTAAACCGGAACACCCTGTTCTATCGCAAAACCTGGTGATTCCGAAGCCAGGACCGGCTTTCCCCTGTCGATCCCCCTATCCCCTGCCTGTGAAGACAAATGCAAGTTAACCGATTACAATTGTATCCGCTACTTGTATGGACATTCAATACGTATTCCGATATAATTCCCGTAACGATATCGAATATAGAGGGGTTTTCCGTGCCAGGAGAGATATTTGACTTCATATGGTTCGTAAGCAGCGCCGGCTACACGCTGGTTGATGCGGGGTTGGCTGGGGGCCAATCAGGGGGTGTCGGCGACAATGAGAAGAACGGTAACCACGGTGAGGGGGTTGCGCAGGGGAGACTGATCGCCGCCAAGCCTTCTGAGAGCCCCGGGTCCTATGACATGGAGCAGTATAACCCGCTTCTTGAGCAAAAATGTCTGTTTCGGGCGTTCGCTGAGACCGGCATGGAGCCGGAAGACATCATCGGCTTTGCCGATGAGTACGGACTGATGGGGTTCGGGCGTGAG
This sequence comes from uncultured bacterium, assembly GCA_913009925.1. Lineage (GTDB taxonomy): Bacteria > Actinomycetota > Thermoleophilia > BMS3ABIN01 > BMS3ABIN01 > BMS3ABIN01. The sequence goes on along the minus strand of CAJVWY010000002.1, from coordinate 3,645 downwards.
ACGGCGCATGCGGGCAGCTCTCCCGTCTATCTGCGGATGGAACCCCTGGAATCATGGCGGGACGAGATACGCGCCATGCGTAAAGCATTACGGATATGGGATATGGTCCAGGATGAGGATGGCAGGGGGCTGGACGCATTTCTTTCGCCGCTGATGCGGTGGGTGGAGGCCGACATGGCTGCGGGAGAGATCTCCGCGAATGGTGTCGCCTCGCGACTGCTGCCCAATGTGGACCCGGGGGAGCTAAGATGGTACCGCAGCCACCCGGAGAGCCTGAATATGTACCGGGCGGGCAACCTGGCCGGTACCGCCTTGCTGGCGGTGCAGGCCATCGCCAACCAGCACCTGGAGAGGCGTATCTCTCCGAGGATACTGTGGGATGACAGACATCTGAACGGCTGGAGCCTCTATTTCGTACCCAACAACCTGATCGGTGCCCTCTGGCTTCAACTCTCCCAGTCCATAACACAGGAGAAGGATTACCGTCGCTGCCGCCAGTGCGACACGTGGTTTGAAATCGACCATTATACGGCCCGGACGAACCGCTATTTCTGTTCCAACGCCTGCCGCAGCAAGGCATATCGTGACCGGCAGGCGCGCGCCAGGGAGCTCAGGGATAAGGGTATGGACTACGATGAGATAGCGGGCCAGCTGGGGTCCGATATGGAGACTGTCAGGGGATGGATAGGCAAGGCCGCGGCCGGCAGGCAAGATTGATCACCCGCTGTCGGGAAGATTGCGGTTCTAGTGACGCGGTCCGCGCAAGACGGTAACGAAGTCCGCCCTGTTGAAGATATCAACGAGCTCCCGGGTCTCGGACATGGCGCGTTCACGTGGGAGCCCGAACTCTGACGAGATCACAGCGGCGATATCGGGCAGTGTGAGCGTATGACCCAGTAATTCCCATACCTTTTCTGCTATGGCGCTATGCATGATAAGGTCGTGAACTTCACCGGTCGTCTGTCCGCTGCCGGACAAGTGGGTGGCAGTTTCCTCGCTTATTCCCATTGCTCTCTCCTTTGCGGCTGTTCCGTTGCCCCCGCGATTGTTTCCGGGCCTGCCTGCCGTCACAGGCAGGCCCCGGAAAAGTGGAAAGCCAGCTTTCCCAAACCGTTAGAAAGAGGGTTTTAGTATGGGATCAAGGCTTTTCACATTTATTAGCAGCAAACAGCTTGCCAAGTTGGAGAAAAAGCTAAAAAAGCTTCGATGATACGGATTGTGGGCCTTTTCTCCTGAAATCAGTCGGAAATCGAGGCGAACGGCGGTCCTGGTTGAGGAAAAAATACCACAGACAGGGATGGCGGGACGCAGTCATTGAGCCGTATCCTACTCCTGGTGTACCAAATAACACACTATAGCCAGAATAATGACGTTCGAATCGGCGCTGTTACATTGCCCACGCCCCGGGAATCCGGGAATATTCAGTACCAGGCCGGGGGTTCGATCAGGATTCGGGGGTGATGCTCTCGTCGTAAGGAGAGACGGTGGTCACCTTGCCTTCCTCGAATACCACGCGGACGAAACCTTTGCCTTCCGACTTGTTGTAATACCAAAATATCTGGGGGTTCTGAGCGGAGCCGATGCTGTGAGAGCGCTCCGGCTGGCCGGCGACCGCATCCACTTCGTCCATGGTCATACCGTTGGTGATCTGTCCGTGGACTTCCTTGTTGATGGACCCCTGTTTATCGCCGCAGCCGGTGGCGGTCAGCAGCCAGGCCGACAGCAGCAAAGCCAGAATGATGAAAGTGAAGTTGCGTCTCATACCTACCCCTTTCAGAATTCAGCAGGTTTCTCAGAGAGGTGCCCCTTGTCCATCCGCAGTTCATATTCCGCCTGTGAAGCGACCGCTCGCGAGTGGGTTACGAGCAATATAGTAGCACCTCCGGCGTTGATCTTCCTGAGGATATCGAGGATCTCGCCCTCTGTCTCCTCGTCCAGGTCGCCGGTGGGTTCGTCGGCGAGGATGAGCTGCGGCTGGTTCATCAGGGTGCGGGCCAGCGCCACCCGCCGCTGTTCGCCGCCGGAGAGGTGGGCCGGATAAGAATTGCCCCGATCCTCTAACCCCACCATTTCCAGCAGTTTCTGGGCCCGGTCCTCCTTGACTGGAGGCGCCCCGTCGAAGGTGGAGGGTAATCGTACGTTATCGTAGATACTGAGTGTGGGGATGAGGCTGGCGAACTGGAAGGAGAAGCCGATCATCTTGTTCCTCAGTATGGACAGTTCGTTGTCCGAGATGGACCAGATATCGGTGCTGTTCAGCAGCACCTTTCCCGATGATGGTTTGGTAAGGCCGCCGATCAGGCTGAGTAGCGTAGTCTTGCCGCTGCCGGAATGACCGACTATGGCCACCATGCGCCCCCGCTCGATCTCCAGAGCGGCGTCATCAACGGCCCGTACCGTGCTTGGGCCTACCTTGTAGGTCTTGCTCACACCTTTCAGTGTAATGATATTGTCTGACATGGTGTTGCAGTCACTCTCCCTTTCGTATGGCGGCATAGGGTTCGAGGCGGCTGGAGCTTATCGCCGGATAGAGGGACGCGGCCACGCCGCTTGCCACTGAGAGAAACAGCGTGCCCAGTACCAGTATCGCGAAGAACCACAATGGTGGCCAGAGGTAAGGAATGCCCAGACTGGCGGTGATAACTGCGCGGAAGATGAACATGCCAGCGCCGCCGAGGATGATGCCTGTCAGGCCGCCGGCGGCGGTAAGCAGTACTGCCTCGGTGGTCATCAGACGGAAGATATAGCCACGCTTGCCGCCCATGGCCCTCAGCAGGCCGATCTCACGCTGGCGTTCATTGACGATCATGGAGAAGATGGCGGCTATGGTAAGCAGGGCCATGATCCAGACGATGATATCGAGCACGATAAAGCCTTTGAGGAAACCCGAGAGCCGGTCGGTGACTGAACGGCTCAGCTCGTTGGCGGTCATGGCCAGGGTGCCCGGCACACTGGTCTTGATGCGCTGAGCCACCTGCTCGATGGTGGTCCCCGGCGCTACTCTCACCAGCACCGACGAGATCTGACCGGGCTGCAGGTCAAGGGCTGTGGCCGCGTCTTGGGCCGATTCTTCCGCCATGGCGTAGGCGGCATCCAGGGTCATGAACACGCTCTCATCGGCGCCCATGCCGGTGGCGTCCAGTATGCCTACGACCTCGAAGTCATGCCCGTAGAACTTCACTGTTTCACCCTTGTTGGCGAGTATCAGCGAACCGATGACTACATCATCACGTTCCAGGGGTTTGTCGACGTTCTGCTCAAGCCACGGCGTAATAACGAAGTCCGTATCGGGGTCATAGCCCACCAGCTGTACGTGGCCCGTGCAGCAGGCGGAGGAGATAAGGGATTCGATGAACAGCTGGGGCGAGACCCGGTCCACTCCCCGTACAGCGGCAACCTGGTCAACCACTGACCGCTCCATGTAAAAGCTGGTGGGGACCCCGGTTATCAGGGCCGCCTCGCCGGACTCCTGCGAGCCTTCCGGCACCACCAGGATATCGGCGCCCAGCCGTTCCATGCAGATCGGAAGAGCGTCGTGTAGGGAAAGAGTGTAGATCTCGGTGGTCGCCGTATCATTAAAAAAAAAAATACTATAAATTACGGGAACAGCTAGTCGTTGCCAGTCCTATTACATGCGAGCTACCA
>CAJVWY010000001.1 GCA_913009925.1 uncultured bacterium | reverse complement strand
ACAGCATCGGCGTGGATGCCGCCAGGTTCTTCCTGGTGGACCGCAGCCATGACAGTACCCTGGATCTGGATCTGGAGAAGGCCAAGCTCAAATCGGAGGAGAACCCGGTCTACTATGTCCAGTACGCCCATGCCCGCATCTGCAGTATCATCGGCAAGGCGGACGAGGCGGGGCTGGCGGCGGGACCCGCCGGTGCCGGCGTGGAACTGGAGGAACAGGAACGGCAGCTGATCCTGAAGCTCCTGGAGTTCCCGGGCACGGTACGCACAGCCGCCCAGACCCGCGCCCCCCATCGCCTTACCGCTTACGACCGTGAACTGGCGGCGTCGTTTCACGTCTTTTACCACAACTGTCCTGTGATCAGGGCCCCCGACGGCCTGGCTGCTTTCCGCCTGTCCCTTTGCCTGTTGACCAGGAACGTGATCCGCGCCAGCCTCGGACTCACAGGTGTGAGTTCGCCGGAAAGCATGTGAACAGTGATACCGGAGTCTCTGAAGCTGCTTCACTGGAGCATATACGTACTCTCCCTGGCCAGCGGCGTTATCATGGCCGGTTTCATGATGATGGTGCCGCTGCTTCCCGGTTACGCGGCGCAACTGGGCTTCAATGAATTCATCATCGGCATGCTGGTGGCGGCGTTCTTTATCGGCAGGGTGGTCTCCCAGTTCCCCCTGGGCGTTCTTTCAGACCACGTAGGCCGCAAGTGGGTCATGGTGGGGTCGCTGCTGCTGTTTACCGTCACCACCGCCGGCTTCGCCCTGACCACCGGCTCCACCCTGATGATCGCCCTGCGCGTGCTGCAGGGGGTCGCTTCGGCGGGCTTCGTGGTCGGCTTCCAGGCTTATGTCAATGACCGTACCCCCACAGAGCTGCGGGGACTGGCCCACGGCATCAACAGCAGCGCCATTAACGCCGGCGTCATCGTCGGCCCGCTGCTGGGCGGCATCCTTTCCCAGCGGTACGAGATAACCACGCCGTTCTGGGCCGGAGCGGCGCTGGGCGGCCTCTGTTTGTTGCTTAGCCTGACAATACCGCCGGTGTCGGTCCACAAGCCTTTCGGCGGCTGGCGCTCCCTGGCTCCCGGAGGAGACAAGATGCGCGGCCTCGTTTCCTCAGTGCTGAACTTTCCCGCCCTGTCTCTCTCCCTCGTGCATTTTCTCCAGATGATGAGCCTGGCCATCATGCTTACGGCGGCGCCGCTGATAACCGCCAAGCTCCTCTCCTGGAGCGCCACCGAGATCGCCGTAGCCATGGGCCTCAGCGGCGGCGCCGCCGTTATCTCCAGCCCCTTCCTCGGCCGCCTCTCGGACCGCAAGGGGTCACGAATGCTGGTTATGGCCGGCGGCCTGTGCTTCATGGCTTTCGAGGCGTTGATGATATTCTTCCATCCCGGCACCGCCCTGACCTACGCCGGGTTCATCATCGGCGGCGCCGGCACGCCCGCGTATTTCAACTCATTCTTCTCGCTCATCGGCGATATGACCCTGCGCGAGGAGAGGGGGGCGGTATCCGGTTTCATCGGCTCCTTCGCCGAATGGGGCAGCATCATCGGCAGCAGCCTGTTGGTGCCGTTGGTATGGCTCAACTTCAGTCTTGATACACCCATGGGAATAAATTTCCTCATCCTGCTGGGGACGGCAGGTTTGGCGCTGCTACTCAACCGGCCCCTGAAACGCTACTTCAAGACAAACAATCAAACGGATGTCATGATATCCGGCGATAACAGGGACGGGAATCTGTCATAATCCGGCTGAAAGGGGAAGTGAGAGGAGGAGCCTTGCCGGAACTTCCTGAAGTAGAGACCATCCGCAGACAGCTGGACCCGCTGGTGCGGGGCCGCACCATCAGACGCGTCGAAATCCCCGATCCCACTGTCGCCGCCCCCTGGTCCGCAGCCCGCTTCCGCCGCGCGACCAGCGGCAAACGCATAAAACAACTGACGCGTCGGGGAAAGTATCTTCGTTTCGAGTTCGAAGACGGCGATACACTGGTGATCCATCTACGCATGACCGGCCGCCTGACGCACCTGAAACGTCGCCCCAGCGGCGACAGTAGGCGTCACCTGCGCCTGCTGTTTCATCTTGACGACGGTTTTATCGCTTTTCATGACACACGACGTCTGGGAAAGGCCTTCCTCATTCCCGCCGGTGAATCCAGGACCTATTGGCAAAAACTCGGTCCTGAGCCCCTGGGGCGCTCCTTCACACCGGCCAGACTGGCGAAAATAACCGCCGGCCGAGACCGGCAGATCAAGACCCTGCTCATGGACCAGTCTGCCATAGCCGGCATCGGCAATATCTACGCCGACGAAGCCCTGTTCGACGCCGGCATCGACCCGCGTCGGCCGGCGGGCAAGCTCACCCAAAGCGAGATCACCCGGCTGCACGCATCCATCAGAAAAACGCTGAAAAAGGCGATCGAGCTTGAGGGAAGCTCCATCGATTCCTACGTGAACGCCAGAGGGGAGAGGGGCGGTTTTCAGGAGACATTCCAGGTTCACCGGCGCCAGGGTAAACCCTGTCCACGCTGCGGCCATGTAATCGAGAAGATCAAGGTCGGAGGCAGGAGCACCTATTTTTGCCCCCACTGCCAGAAGCTGTGACCATCTCCGCCTGGACTCAGGCCGCCGCTGACTTCAGGAGACCATTACTTTAAAATCGCGGTATACGGCCACCGTGCCGCCGCCAAGAGACTTGGCCAGGTACAGCGCCCGGTCCGCCTTGGCCCGGAGCGATCCGACATCCGTTCCGTGAGTGGGGCAGGTGGCCAGGCCGATGGAGGTCGAGGTCATCTCGCGCCCGCCGCTGTTCAGGTTCAACCTGCGGGCGCTGTTATTGATGCGGTTCGCCAGTTTCTCCGCTTCATCCATGGCGGTGCTTGGCAGCAGCAGGAAGAACTCATCGCCGCCGTAGCGCACAGCCACATCGGTTTCGCGCTTCTCTTTCTTCATGATGGCGGCCAGATTCCTGATGGCGCGGTCGCCGGCATCATGACCGAAAGTGTCGTTCATTTCCTTGAGTTCGTCCAGATCCAGCATCATCAGTGAGAAGGGTATGCGGTAACGCTTGTACATCTCCAGGTTCTGGTGCAGCTGCCTGCGAAAATAGCGCACATTATAGAGCCCGGTAAGGGCGTCGGTGTTGGCCATGTATTCCAGCTCACGCGAATTGCTCTCGATGTAAGCTTCCAGCCCCATCTTGAAGAAGCTAAGAAAACCGTCATCCAGACGCTGTGATATAGCCAGTACCGGCAGATCCGATCGGCGCAGGTCGCGGGCGGCCGCTTCCAGCAACATGCGCTTAAGCATGGCGTAATCGTCGATCATCCTGCCGAGGGAGGGCCGCTCCTGCCTTAGAGACGCCAGGCTGACGGCTACCTCTCTCAGGTTGGCGGCGATCTGCTCCCGATTGGCAGGATCATCGATAGCGTCAGCAAGTGACCTGACAAGCCGGGGGAACCCCTCGGCCAGCTCACTGGTGGGAAAGTTCTTGAGCGATTCCAGGCCCAGCTCGTCGATGACCGCCTTGAGCCATTTTCTCGTGACCTCTTCCTCGCGGGCCTTGAGCGAGCCGCTGGCCTTGGCGGCGATGACCGCCAGCCCGTTGCCGGTCAGTCCCCCGCGGCGGTCCTTGCCGCCCTCTTCAGCCCGTCGGTCCAGATTGTTGATCTCTTCGTAGTCCAATCAGCCTCCCGGCAGGCCCCTCGGCCCATAGCCGTCCATACGCTCAGGTCCTGCGAAAAAGGTTGGCTACACCGTAGTCCTTCATGCTGGCCCTGCCGTCACCGGTACCCAGGATGTCGTGATCCCTGGACATACCGGTATCCATCCCCGACGGGCTCGATCCGCCGGAAAGCCCTGGTTCCTGCAGGTCATATCTTTTCATCCCCGCCAGCTGACGCCGGAGCGACATGGCTATATCGAGGACGGCCTCGGCGCTCTGAAGCACTTCCAGGCGCGACCTGAGCAGGTTCTGTTCCATGCGGTTGCAATCGATGGAGACCTTCTCCGTGATCTCCAGAATACGCAGGGATACCTCCGCAAGCTTCTCATCGATCGACTCGCTGACATCGACCCTGATTTCAGCCGGTGCCGCGACTCGCTCCTGCATTGCAGCTCCTCCGGATGGCTCGGGAGACCCGGAGGGCTCTGCCCGCCGCCGCTCTCCGGCGCCGGCGTCCGTCCGGCGCTCGCGTGGCGGAGGCTGCTCATCCAGATCCGCCTCCATAGAGGATGGGGGTCCTGTCCGCGCTTTCAGTTCGGCAATCCGGTTTTCCACTAACTCCTGAATGTCCATCGATCTCCTCTTCTGTCAACGGTTAACAGCTGTCACGAAGACGGCATGCCACAACAGGCATGCCTGATACCACTGTTTTTTCTTTCTACATCACCGGGAGACTTTCCTGCTATCACCCGGCATGCGAGGCTCTTGCCGGAACGAGAAACGAACCAGCGTCCGGGCTCTCCGGAAAGGGATCCGGATGCTGGTCAATACCGGCGGGGCTGCCTTCTGTCATAGATGGGTCGCCGTTATGACCAGAATTATACCACTCCAGGGGACACCGTCGAACCCGTCTTCATTGCCTCCCGGGCCCGAGGGGAATCCGGGGCCGTCGTCCGCCGCCTCTATCCGGCCCAGGATCGACGATGCCGCCCGTGTGACTATTCTTGTTTGGTACTGGGGTGAGTGTTGCCGATGTGCGCCGTAAATTTCCCGAGCGTTTCCGCCGATAGCGATGGAGTCCAGCACGGTGACCCTCACGGTGCTGCTGCTGGATGCAGATTCCGCTAATGCCGCCCCGGCGGGTATATACCAGGTACAGGCGATGAATGCCACTACCGCTACTGTCACCTTCATGCTGTGCCACCGGTGTTGCTTGCGCCTGCTCATCTCAACCTGTCCCGTGAGCAAACCTCGTCGCCTGCGCCAGGCACCCAGGTGGGGGCATAGCTAAAGCTCTTTCGCCCAACATGTCCAAGCAAATGAGCTGTCGCGTAACACGTCAACGCTGCCAGTGGCAGCTTTCTGCTTCGGCAGCCGGGCTGTCTTCCTTTGGGGAAGACCCCTAGCTTTGCGCCCCCACCTCGCGATGGGTTTGCCTTTATCGTTCCTAATCTATTAATCGGTTCTCACGGTTGCCAGCATTAATCAGCGCCCGCTCTCGGCATCCAGGATCATCATTGATAATGTTGTCGTTTTTAGGACCGTTCCCATGCGGGTACTACACAGTTATAATGTTTTTAACAAGCATCTGAGAGAAATCCGAATATGAATCGGGTTACACCGATACCACAACAAAGCTTGAACAGGGCATCCTCACGGCGGCGGTCGATCATCGGCATCTCGCTGGTAATCGCCGTGTTCAGCCTGGTGGGCGCGCTTACACTTAGCGCCATATTCCCCCCCGCGGTGAAGATAAGCCCGGCTACGGGTAGCAGGGAAGTCCCCGTGGATACCCTGCTGAAGATATCCGCCAGCCGCTTCCGCGGCAGCATCAACAGCGTCGAGGTCAAGGAGACGCTGCTGGACCCCATGGGGACGCCGGTCTCGGAAGAAAGACTCAGCGGCCGCCTGGAGGGCGGCGTATTCATGCCGGACAGAGGCCCGCTGCTTAAGCCGGACGCCCGCTATGAGATCACGGTCAACGCCGACCTGAGGCAGCTGTCCCTCACTGGTTTTGACACTGAGCAGGTCATCGAGAAGGTCACCTTCCATACGGTGGTGACCCCGGCGCCCCTGGTAACCGAGACCGCCCAGGCAGTGGAGATTGGTACCCCTATCGTGGTGGAGTTCAATACACCCATCGAGGAATTCGACTATACCCTGACGCCGGAGGTCCCTTCCACGGCAACCATCGACAAGGAAAACCACACGCGGGTGCTCATCTCCTTCGAGGGATACGAACAGGGCCAGTCATATACCCTGGCCTTCACGGCCGCCACCGCCGAGAACGGCGCTACGCTCAAACAGCCCTATTCCCAGGCTATAGTAACCACCGATCCGCTAAAAGTCATATTCGTACCCGGTGACGGCGAGTCAGCTGTGAGCCGCGGCGCCCGGCCGACTCTGACCTTTACTGAGGATATCCGTAATCCGGAGATCGCGGATTCGATACTGGCCGTTGAGCCGTCGACGCTGGGTTCATGGGAGTGGATCGCTGCCGACACCCTGGAGTTCAGGCCGCTGGATACCTGGACGGAAGGAGCACAGGTCACCATAAGCCTCAAGGGCGGCACCGAGGGCCTCAGGGGTGTAAGCGGCAGCTACCTGCGAGAAGACGTACAGAGCACCTTTACCATCAAGCCGTCCAAGTTCATCGATGTGAACCTGTCGGCGCAAACAGTGACCCTCTACGAACACGACCAGCAGGTCAGGACCATGATATGTTCAAGCGGATCCAAAGCGACCCCCAGCCTGACGGGAACCTATGCGGTATACGCCAAGGCGGAGAAGCTGGACATGGAGGGGGAGGGCTACAGTGCCCCCGACGTACCCTGGGTGCTGATGTTCAACGGTGACTACACTATTCACGGCAACTATTGGGCTACGACCTTCGGTGTACCCAGCAGTCACGGATGCGTTGGCCTGCCGGTGCCGGATGCCGAATTCCTGTACAACTGGGCCCCCATAGGGACCATAGTGTCGATCCATTATTAGGTGAACCGGGATCGACGAAGCTGACTCCCGGCCGGGAGCCTAGATATCCAATTCCTTGATCAGGGCGGTCTTGGGCATTGCCCCGACTATCTGTTTGGCCACCGAACCCGCTTCGAACTTGAGGATGGTGGGGATGCTCATGATACCGTACTTGGTGGCAGTCTCCTTGTTATCGTCCACATTGAGCTTGGCTACCTTTACCTTGCCGGCATACTCGCTGGCTATCTCCTCGACGATAGGGCCTACCATGCGGCAGGGACCACACCACGCCGCCCAGAAATCGACAATAACCGGCATGTCTGATTTCAGTACCTCATCCTGGAAGCTGGAGTCATTGACCTCGATAACATCTTTACCTGACAAAATGGTCTCCTTTCTGGAATCATTTGAGAGCAACATCAGACCCGACCGGCTCATGACTGCCTGAGCTCGATGGCTTTATGGGGACAGGCGGCTACACAATCCCCGCACCCCTGGCACAGATCGCTCAATACCATGGCCGTCTCGCCCGGATCAAGTTGCACAACCGCCTTGGTAGGGCATACCTTACGGGCATGGCACTTTTCATGCCCTGCACATTCTCCCACATTGACACGCGCAAGCTGCATTTAAGCACACTTCCGTTTATTCGTACAGCCAAACTGGCCGCCGGATCAGGCTCAGCCGAAGCCACCGGTAGCAGGTGGAGCGCAGCCACCGCTGCCACCGCCCGTGGTACAGCTGCCGAAGAAACTGGTGAACTTCTGGGAAATCCTGAGGCCGCCACACTCGGGGCATACCTTGTCATCTTCCGAGAGGAACCCGGATACATACTTCTCGAACTGGTGCCCGCATTCGTCGCACTTGAGATCATAAATAGCCATCTGTTGTTTTCACCTCCGCAAAAGCCCGGCGAATCGGCCGGGCCGATTGAACTGACTGTATTTTTGATGCCGCTCTCTGGAAAAGGATTCAATTTCCTCTCCAGAATGATAAAGTTCTCGGAAGGATGAATCCTTTAACATGGGCAATAGTCTAACAAATGGGAAAAACAGTTCCTACCGATAACCAGTTGATCGAGCGTATCAATGCCGGAGAGACCGGGTTGCTCGAGGAACTGATATCAAGGTATGAGGACAGGGTTTATAATCTTGCCTACCGTATGGTGGGGAGCCGTGAGGACGCCGAGGATGTGCTCCAGGATACCTTCATCAACGTCATCCGTGCCCTGGACCGTTTTCAGGGAAGATCCAGTTTCTCAACCTGGCTGTACCGGATAGCGGCCAACACCGCCCTGACCCGGTTGAGGAAACAGGGCAGGAAGGTGAAGGGCGAGGATGAGTTCCTTGATAATGTCTACGCTGTCCAGCAGGCCGCCCGGTCCGGCGAGAAACTCTCCGATTGGTCAAACAACCCGGTCAGGGAACTGCTCGACGATGAAGCGATGCAGATCATGAACCAGGCGATAGAAGAGATGCCCGAGATCTACCGGGCGGTATTCGTCCTCCGAGATATAGAGGAGTTGTCCACCGCAGAGGTGGCGGATGTCCTGGACCTCTCCAAAGCGGCTGTGAAATCCCGGCTGCACCGGGCTCGTGTATACCTGCGCAACGAACTCTCCGGATACTTCAGCGAGGAAGGGGTGGCACAGTGAACTGCCGGGAAATCTTCGAAGCCTTATCGGAGTTCATCGACGAGGACCTGTCCACGAGTACCTGCAACGAGATCCAGAGACATCTGGACCATTGCCAGAACTGTCGCATCGTAGTGAACACCCTGCGCAAGACCGTAACCCTCTATCATTCCCTGCCCCCGAAAGTGATGCCGGGTGAGGTACGCACCAGGCTACACCGTGTCATCAGCATCGAGAGTTCGCGTGACCACGACGGCGGCTCCTGATCCCCCGGTCAGGTTTTCTCCCATTTCTGCAGATAGGCCACCTGGCTAAGAGTGCTCCCGTCCTCGATCTCCCTCCTGAGACGGTTCTCCCGTTCCATCACATCCATGGCGCGGTTGGCCACCTCGGCGGCCCTGCCTCCGGGAATGACTACGACGCCGTCGTCATCACCTACCATCCAGTCGCCAGGATGGATCCTTACCCGGGAGATGGTGACCGGCACGCCTATCTCGCCGAACCCCTTGGGCTCGCCCGCCGTCGGCGTGATCTCTCCCGCGAACACCGGGAATTGCATATCCCTGATATCAGCCACGTCCCTGACTGCTCCATGGACTACTACACCCGCCAGGCCCCTCTTTCGAGAGCTGTGGGTCGCCAGTTCGCCCCATACCGCCGGTCCGGCGCCACCGGCGTCGATGACCACCACATCACCCTCGCCGGCCTGATCGATAGCCTCCACCGGCTTGGCCCAGTCCCCCGGAGAGGTGCGCACGGTCACGGCCGGCCCCGCCATTCTCAGGCCGGGGAAAACCGGGGTGACGCCGGAAATGTCACCGCTGCGATGCATGGCATCGGAGATGTTAGCGGTTGAGACCATTTCCAGGACGGACCGGATACCGGCGCCGGTGGCCCTTTTATAAAGCCTGGTGTTGATGGCGGTCCCGGTATCCATTGCCTGCCTTATCCGGCGCGCCGCCGCCTCGGCGTCGGCCGCCTTGATGATGGCCCCGCCTACGATAACGATATCCGCTCCGGCATTCACGGCGTCAGCGGCTGTTTCCGAATTGATGCCCCCGGCAACGGCCACCGGCATCTCCACCGCCGCCTTTACCAGCTCCAGGGTCTCCAGAGGGGCCTTGCCCTGCATCTGCTGGTCGATTGCCGTGTGGATACCGATGTAGTCTGCCCCCATAGCCTCCACCTGCCTTGCCCTTTCCACCGGATCCGGCACTTCAATCATGTCCACAACAACTTTCAGGCCGTAGTTTCCTGCTACCTCGATACATTCACTGATGGTGGCGTCGGCGGCGGCCCCCAGCACGCCGGCGATCCCGGCCCCGGCCTTGGCGGCGGATTCCATCTCGAATCGTCCGGCGTCCATGGTCTTCAGGTCGGCGACGATAACCCTGTCCGGCCAGCGCTGCTTCATCCGGCGTACCGAGTCCAGCCCTTCGCTCTTTATCAGGGGGGTGCCCGCCTCGACCCAGTCCACGCCACCCCTGATGGCCTCTTCGGCCACCGCCAGGGCGCGGGGAAGATCCAGAAAGTCCAGGGCTATCTGCAGGATCGGGGACAAGGTCTCTCCCGGGCGGGCGCTCAGGCGCCGACCGCCTGTATGACTACCCGGCGGGAACGGCTGCGGTTGTCAAAGTTCACCAACGCCACCTGCTGCCATACACCCAGTACGGGCTCACCACCGGCAAAGGGAATGGACAGGGATGGACCCAGCAGCCCCGCCCGTACATGGCCGTGGCCGTTGCCGTCGGACAGGTTGACATTGTGCTGGTAGTGCATGTCGCGGGGTGCAATCCTCTCAATAGCCGCCTGAAAATCGGCTATGACCCCCGGCTCGTATTCCAGACAGGTGACGGCGCCGGTGGCGCCGGGCACGAAGACGGTGGCGGTACCATCCTTCAGGCCCGAATCCCTGATGGCGGCGGTAAACTCACCGGTGATGTCGCGGATATCCAGCTCCTGTTCCATGGCGAATTCCAGTTCAATGCTGTATACGGAAACCGGAGTCACCGCCGGCCCCGTCTCCTTCTCCCTACTCATTGGCGTTCACCTGCCCCGTCCGCGCCCCGGATACGTCGCTGTCCGGCAGCATGTGCCCGGTGATGCGGTTGCGGTTGTCGACCTTGACTATGCGCGGCTGGAAACCGGTAAGCTCCGCCGGCGAGTAAGCGCCGAAGGAGAGAATGATCACCATGTCACCCACATCCACCTTCCGGGCGGCGGCGCCGTTCACGCAGACCTCGCCTTCGTCTCCGGGAATGGCGTAAGTGACCAGGCGGGCGCCATTGGTGATGTCGAATACATGTACCTGCTCATATTGTCGGATGTCCGCCGCCTTAAGAAGGTTGGAATCCACGGTGATACTGCCCTGGTAGTCGATACTGGCAGCCGTCACCGTGGCCCGGTGGATCTTGCTCTTCATCATGGTGCGTCTCATCCTAATCCCGCCTCTTGATTAATATATTGTCTATCAGCCGCGCCGGTCCCACGCGGGCCGCCACTACAGCCAGCGCCCGCTTCCCCAGTTGTGCCACCGGCTGCATGGTGTCCGGATCGACCACCTGGGCGTATTCCAGCTCCACCGCCGGCTGCTCGCCGATTTCCCGCTCCAGCGACTGGACCAGGGCCGACGCGCTACACTCACCGGCTAGCGCCGCCTGGCGGACCCGGGTGAGAGCCTGGTAAAGCACGGCCGCCTGCCGCCGTTCGTCCGTGGAAAGATAACTGTTGCGGGAGCTCATGGCCAGCCCGTCCGGCTCGCGCACGGTGGGCATGACCCTGATCCGCGTATGGAAGTCCAGGTCGTCCGCCATCGCCCTGACCACCGCCGCCTGTTGCGCGTCCTTCTGCCCGAAATAGGCCGCATCGGGCCCGATGATGTTGAACAGCTTGGCGACCACTGTGGCCACGCCACGGAAATGCCCGGGGCGAGAGCGGCCACAAAGTCCTGCCGCCACCCGGCCCGGCTCCACCATGGTTCCCTGACCGCCGCCGTACATCTCGGCTGCGGACGGGGCGAATACCAGGTCCATGCCTTCAGCGGCTGCCAGCTCCAGGTCATGCTCCATATCGCGCGGATATGACCCCAGGTCTTCACCGTCGCCGAACTGGGTGGGGTTTACGAAGATGCTGACGACCGAGTAGCCGCATTCGTCGCGGGCCGCGCGCATCAGGCTCAGATGGCCTTCGTGGAAGAACCCCATGGTGGGCACCAGCCCTACGGTGGCGCCAGCGGCCCTGGCCGCCTCCACCAGCCGGCGCGCGTCACGGATGTAGCGGGCTACCACCACGCTTTGACTGCGGATGTCATCAGCTTGAACAGACAGGTTCTCTACCTCCGTTCCAGTTCCCCGGGGGATACCAGACATCGGCGCCGGCAACCGTAAAACGGTCATTGCCTCCCGGCTGCATACATATATACTGGAGATTATGAGGATAGCAGCGGCGGCGATGTCTTGCAAAGCTGTTTTGCTTAATTTAGAGTTTTCCCGAGGGGGAACCAGCACATGCCTATCTACGAATTTACATGCAAATCATGCGGCAAGCGTTTCGAAGAGCTGGTCCGCGCCAGCGAAAGTGACGGGATCGCCTGCTGTCACTGCGACTCTCATGATGTGGAGAGGATCATCTCCAGCTTTTCTTTCAAGTCCGATTCCGGTAACACCCCTGCCAGCGCCGGTGCCGACAGCTGCGGTTCCTGCTCCAAATCGTCCTGTTCATCCTGTGGCTGAGGTGGGGGACAGCAAGACAGCGCTGGAAGAGTTGCGTGCCGAGGTGGGGCAGTGCCGGCGCTGCGCCCTTTCCCGGAGCCGTACCAATATCGTGTTCGGCTCAGGCAATCCCGATGCACTGCTCATGTTCGTCGGCGAAGCGCCCGGTTATCACGAGGATCAGCAGGGACAACCTTTCGTAGGGCAGGCGGGAAAGCTGCTGGAAAAGCTGCTGGGACGCATCGGGCTGACCCGTGGCGATGTCTACATCGCCAATGTCCTCAAATGCCGTCCCCCGGGGAACCGCGACCCGCTGCTGGAGGAGATCGATGAATGCCGCGTCTACCTGGAACGGCAGATCGCCATCATCGAGCCCCTGGTCATATGCACCCTGGGCAATTTTTCCACCAAGCTTCTAAGCGGCAAGCCCGACGGCATCACCCGGGTTCATGGGGTGCCGCAGCCCTTGCCCGGCTCCGGCGGCCGCATCACCCTGTTCCCCGTGCTCCATCCGGCGGCCGCCCTTTATACCGCTGCCAACCTGAGGATCCTGGAAGAGGACTTCGATCATCTGCCACAGCTTCTGGACGGTAAGGCGGATAGCCCCCCGCCTGGTGCTGCCATGGACGAGTCGCAGCAGCCGCCACCGGCCCCGGAGGCCCCATCCGAGCCGGAACAACTCGACCTGTTCTAGCGGCCGTGCAAACCATCTCCCGCTCCGAAGAACAGACCGCCGCCATCGCCGCCAGACTGGCGCGCCGGCTCACACCAGGCGATATCGTCTTCCTTTCCGGCCAGCTGGGCGCCGGCAAGACTTTTTTCATCCGCGCCGCGGCCCGGGAGCTGGGGGTGAGGGAGCCCGTCACCAGCCCCAGTTTCACTCTGGCGCAAAGCTATAAGGGGGAGGTCACCGTGCACCACCTGGATCTGTACCGGCTGTCCGCTTTCGGCCGCGATGACGCCGCGGACCTGGAGCCTTATTTCGAACCTGAAGCCATAACCTTTGTGGAATGGCCGGAGCCGCTCGCAGGCTCGTTCCGACCCGACGTGGAGGTCCATATGGGGCATGTCTCACGCAACAGCCGCTCCATCAGCATCACCGGCAGCGGCGATCTGAAAACCGTTATCGAGGAATCGTTTGCCGACACTGGCCATTGACACCGCCACGGAAACCCTGAGCGTCGCCCTGGGGGAGGGTAACCATATCCTGGCTGATGGCGGCATGAAGGCCGGCAGGGCGCACCTGGAACTTCTGCTGCCCGAGATCGAACTCCTGCTGGGCCGTTGCTCACTCCGGATCAGGGACGTGGACCATATCGTCGTCGGCACCGGCCCGGGTACTTTCAGCGGGCTCAGGGTGGGTATCTCCACCGGGCGGGCGCTGGCCCAGGCGCTGGACATCCCCATCTCCGGCTCGAGCTCTCTCCAGGCGCTGGCCCTGAGAATGGCGCCGGCGCTGGCGGAGGGGGAGGACGGACTGTTGCCGCTCATCGACGCCCGGCGCGGCCAGGTATTCACGCGCCTGTACCGCCTGGGTGACGGCGACATCCCGGAACCCGCCTCCGACATCGCCTGCCTCGGCCCTGAGCATATCGGCAGGCTGTGGGCAACGGAGGTGACGGGCCGGTTGCTGGCAGGGGGCGACGGCGCCCTGGCATACCACCAACGCCTGGACGATGTCGGCGGACGGTTGCGCCTGCTGGCGGCTGACGACCCGCGCAACATCATCAACGCCTCCTGCCATATAAGGCTCACCGGGCCTGGGGGAGCCGAGCACCACCAGGGCATGGACACCGCCCTGCCTGTATATATTCGCGAGCCGGACGCGGACCGGACCATCCTCCTGAGGAAGAGGCTGCCATGGTTGACATAAGGCGGATGCGCATGTCCGACCTCAAGGCGGTGATCGAGATCGAGGAGACGGCTTTCCCCAAGCCATGGTCGCTCAACGCTTTCATCTCCCAGCTGGCCAACGACGCCAGCATCTGCCTGGTGGCGGTGGCGAAAAAGCCCGAGCGGGTCGTCGGCTACCTGGTGGTCACCCAGTTCGTGGGCGTATGGCACATTCTGGACCTGGCGGTCCACCAGGATTTCCAAAGGCACTACATCGCCACCGACCTGCTGGAATATTTCTTCGACCTTTCCGGGCGCGAGCCTCATCGCGGCTATTGCCTGGAGGTCAGGAAATCCAACCGCGGCGCCATCAAGATGTACGAGAGTTTCGGTTTTATCTGTTCCGGTATCCGCAAGGGATATTACAACGACAACGGTGAGGACGCGCTCATCATGTGGCGGGATTCCGAGGACATGCTGGCTTGATCCTGGCGATCGAGACATCCTGTGACGATACCTGCGCCGCTGTCCTGGAAGACGGCAAACTGCTGTCCAACGTGGTCTCCTCCCAGGACGAGTTCCACGCCCGCTACGGCGGGGTGGTTCCCGAAGTTGCATCGAGGCAGCACCTGCGCCTGGTCAATTCCGTAGTGGCCGAGGCGCTCAGCGGCGCGTCGGTAGACCTGGGCAGGATCAAACTGGTGGCCGTCACCACCAGCCCCGGGCTCATCGGCGCGCTCCTGGTGGGAGTAGCCACGGCCAAATCCCTGGCATACGCCTCAGGAAAGGAGCTGGTGGCGGTCAACCACCTGGAAGGGCATATCGCCGCCAACTACCTGGAGCCGGACCCTTTCGCACCGCCCTTCATCTGTCTGGTGGCTTCCGGCGGACATACATCGCTGGTCCATGTCACCGGTCACCGTTCCCATCAGGTACTGGGGCGGACCCTGGACGATGCCGCCGGAGAGGCTCTGGACAAGGGAGCGCGGCTGCTGGGCCTGAGCTATCCGGGGGGAGCTGAGCTGGACCGGCTCGCCGCGGATGGAGACAGCAGCTTCATCTCTTTCCCCGTGGGACTGGACCGGCCCGATAATCTCGATTTTAGCTTCAGCGGAGTCAAGACCGCCCTTTACTATTATCTCAGGGACGCCGGCGCCGAACAGGTGAAGCGGTCGCGCGCCCATATCGCCGCCAGCTATCAGTCCGCTGTGGTCAACGCCCTGGTAAAAAAGACGATGGCCGCTACCAGGACCCGGGGCTGCCGGCGGGTCTGCCTGTCCGGCGGTGTCAGCGCCAATTCGGAACTGAGGCGCCGGCTGGCAGCCGCTTGCGAAGGGCAGGGGATACCGCTGCGCATACCGCCGCCCGACCTCTGTACGGACAATGCGGGCATGATCGCCAGCGCCGCGCGCTTTCTGCCGTCCCTGTCCTTTCCCGCGTACCTTTCCCTGGGAGCCACAGCCTCGGGGGGTTTGCCCGACGGCGGGGATGGGAACCATCGATAGGTGTAAAGGCAAAAGGGAACGGGAACCGTTTCCAGAACTTGACTGTTATAGAGTGGATGGATAAACATGCGACCGGGAGACAGGAATGTTCTTTGAAGACCGAAATGACGCCGGAAGACAGTTGGTGCCCCTGTTGGCGGACTTCAGCGGCGCCGACAATACACTGGTACTGGGACTGCCGCGTGGCGGGGTAGTAGTCGCCATGGAGGTGTCGCTGGCCCTGGGGCTGCCTCTCGATGTCTGGGTGACACGCAAGATCAGCGCTCCGTTCAACCCGGAGCTGGCGATCGGCTCAGTGGATTCCAACGGTAACCTGCTTCTGGACGAGAGCGCCGCCAGGCTTTATGAGATCAGTGACCGCTATATACGGGAAGAGGTCAACCTTCAGACGGAGGAGATCAAGCGGCGTTACCAGGTTTATCGCGGCTCCGAGAGCGCTCCCGACGTGTCGGGCAAGGCCATCATCGTCGTCGACGATGGTGTGGCCACCGGATACACCATGATGGCGGCGCTCCAGTCCATACGTAAAAGCGGCGCTGACAGCATCGTCTGCGCGGTGCCGGTAGCCTCTCCCCGGGTGCTCAACAAATTGAAGGAGCTCGCCGACCGCGTGGAATGCTGGTCCGCCCCCTCCTATTTCGGCGCCGTGGGCGAGTTTTATCGCAACTTCGCCCAGGTATCCGATGAAGAGGTGCTGGAATGCCTGAAGAAAGCCGGCGGAGCTTAACCTCACCTTAATATATTTTCCGAAACTCTCCTCAGGTTCCTTCGTCTAAATACCGAAAAGGTTATTGCTTCTCGCGGCAAGGATTCGACGCCGCATTTGTCCAGGGTTGTTTAATTGAAACGCGCCGTTTCATTATGACGCTTGGGAGGGAGTGACGGTCATGTCTGCACGCCAGATCACTTGCGCGGTTATCAGAGGAAAGGAAGACGACGGCCGCACGGCCAAATACCTTATCGTTGTGCCGGAAGACCGCATAGTCTGGGTCGCCACCACCGGGGAAGGCAAAACGCCCGACCTGAGCCCGGAGGGCAGGAAGAGATCGGCCACCCTGGCGGGGATAAAGAGCCTGACGAACAAGCTCAACCGCGAACAGGAGTCTGGTCGCCAGGAAGCGGATATCCTCGACATCAGTGACCAGCAGATCGACTGCCGCGACCGCCATCAGGGCAAGTGCACCCGCTATCCACATACGACTCAGGCGGAGCCGGAACACCCCGAGGGAGCCAGCGCAGCCGATGAAGAGGAATGCCATCCAGGAGTTCTGGAATGCTGGATGCTGGAAGACGAGATAGATTAACCGGTGCCGTCGCCGGCTGTCATCATGATGCCGGCGACGATGACCGTAGACCCCAGCAGGTATCCCAGAGAAACGTATCCATAGCCGCCCAGGGCGGCTATGATGTTGCCGCCGTAGAATAAAATCAGCGAGCCCGTGGCGATGAGCCCCGCGGGCAGGGCGAAGCGCCGGTAGACATAAGCGAACACCGCTGCTGTTATCAGCACCAGGATGCCCAGGTTCCCCAGCGCCGAAGTAAGTCCCATCAGCAACTGGGAACGGTCGATGGCCTTCCAGCCAGGCTCCCCCGCTACGGCAAACACATCGTGGTCCACATCCGCTCCCGCCAGGATGAATGCCGCCAGCGCCGTCACAACCACCACCAGCAGGGCCCACATATGGGCCACGGGACGGGGTGCCAGCAGGTAAGTGATACCGACGCTGAAGAAAGCAACCAGGGTAACCGTGCCGAATAGATAATAAGTCCGGGCGATGAACGGGCTCCAGCCGCTCAAGCTGCCTATGAACAGGCATGCCGACGCCACGGCCAGCCCCAGTAAAGCGATGGACCACCAGATGAAAGAGAGACCGGAACCAGGCGAATGCAGTCTGATGACGACTCCCGAATAAAAGCCGCTGACCAGCGCCGCAATCAATGGTAATATCCACATCCTGATATCTCCCGTCCCTACCTTGTCATCTCCTGATGGGCCACCTTGATGCAGCGGTCCATAACTACGTCCAGGCCGGCAGCGGCGGCGATTTCCGCCGCTTCATCACTGACTATACCCTGCTGCAACCAGAGGACGCGGGCGCCGATGGCCACGGCGCTGCGGGCCACGTCGGGGCAGGCCTCCGGACGGCGGAACACGTCGACGATATCCACGCTTTCCGGAATGTCCTCCAGGCGGGGGTAACAGCGCCTGTCCAGCACCTCGCTGACCTTGGGGCGCACAGGTATGACCCTGAACCCCTGTTCGATAAGGTAGCGGGCGACCATGTTACTGGGTCGTTCCGGCCGGGGAGAGGCGCCCACTACGGCAATGACCTGCGCCCGCCGCAGTATCCGCGCGATCTTTTCACTTTCCCTGTCCATCCGCCAGAGGGTATCATAAACCGGCTGCATGGTCGCCGCCGGCTGTTTTTCTACCAACCATGCCCTTTTTTTTGCTAAAATACATTCGCTCGGGCTACAGGCAGGATCTGTGGCCTGGATAATGGAATCCGACCGTTCCCCGAACCTGCCGCTGCCCGGGGAATGAGGCCAGAAGCGGCAATTATAAAACTCGAGAGAAAGGATCTCGGTTTGAGTGCTGTAACCATGAAAGAGCTGCTTGAGTCCGGAGTTCACTTCGGACACCAGACCCGCCGTTGGAACCCCAGAATGAAACCCTACATCTTCACCGAGCGGGGCGGCATCTACATCATCGACCTGCAGAAGACCACCAAGCTCATCGATAAGGCTTATGATTTCATCAAGAACCTGGCTGAGAACGGCAAGAAGGTGCTGTTCGTCGGCACCAAGAAGCAGTGCCAGGACACCATCGCCGAGGAGGCTGAACGCGCCGGCATGCCCTATGTCTCACACCGGTGGCTAGGCGGCCTGCTGACCAATTACAACACGATCTCCAAGCGCATCAAGCGTCTTCATGAGCTGCGGCGGCTCAAGGAGGACGGTAAACTGGATCTGCTGCCGACCCGTGAGCAGATGAACATGCTAGCCGAGCTCAAAAAGCTGGAGACCAACCTGGGGGGGGTGGCCGACATGGACAAATTGCCCCAGGCGGTCCTGGTGATCGATACCAAGCGCGAGACCATCGTCATCCGCGAAGCGCGCAAGCTGGGTATCCCCATCATCGCTCTGGTTGATACCAATTGCGACCCTGACGAGGTCGATTACGTCATCCCGGGGAACGACGACGCCATCCGTTCCTGCGGCGTGATAATCCGCGCCATGGCCGACGCCGTCGTAGAAGGCAAACAGCTTCTGACTGAAAAGGAATTGGCAGCGGGCCGGGCGGCCGCCGAAGAGGCGCGCAAACATGCCGAAGCCGATGAGAAGAAGAAGGCCGCAGACGAGGCGCGCAAACAGGCCGAAGCCGATGAGAAGAAGAAGGCCGGCGACGAGGAAAATAAGAAGGCCGGTGACGGTGAACAGGCCGCGCCTAAAAAGAAGGAAACCAAGGTTGCAGCCGCCTCGGCCGCCAAGAAGAAAGCGGCCAAGGAAGCGGGCGCTCCGGCCGCTGAACAGAAAAAGGCCGGCGCCGGCACTACCGGCGCAGAAAAGGCAAAGACAGATGCAGCAGGCAAGACCAGCGAGGTGGAAAGTGGCAATTAGCGCCAAGGACGTCAAGGAGCTCCGCGAGCAGACGGGCGCGGGCATGATGGACTGCAAAAAGGCACTCTCCCAGGTCGAGGGAGACCTGGGGGAAGCGGTAAAACTTCTGAGAACACAGGGGCTGGCCGAGGCCGTCAAACGCAGCGGCCGCGCCACCACCGAAGGACTTATCGAAAGTTACATTCACGCCGGCGGCAAGATCGGTGTGCTCATCGAGGTGGGTTGTGAGACCGATTTTGTGGCGCGAAACGAGGACTTCCGGAGCTTTGTGCACGATCTGGCCATGCATGTGGCCGCCTCCGCGCCCCTTTATATCAAACGTGAAGACGTGCCCGGGGCCGAAGCGGAATCGGAGATGGCCATCTACCGTGAGCAGGCCAAAGCCACCGGCAAGCCCGATGATATCCTGGACAAGATCGCCTCGGGCAAGATGGAGAAATACTACCAGCAGGTATGCCTGATGGAGCAGCCTTTCGTCAAGGACGACAAGATGACCATCGAGCAGCTCATGGGTGAACTTGTGAGCAGGATCGGCGAGAACATCGAGATAAAACGTTTCGCCCGCTTCGAATTGGGCAAGGAAAATTGACCGCAGGCAAGAATACAGGCGGCCGGGAACCGGCGGCCGGTGAGCCCGCCGTATTCAAACGGGTCCTGATAAAGCTGTCGGGACAAGCGCTCCAGGACGAGAAACAACATACCATCGACCCTGCCCGCATCAAGGCCATCTCCTCACAGATATTGGGCGCCTGGGACCGCGACGTGGAGATAGCCATCGTCGTCGGCGCCGGCAACATATTTCGCGGCGTCGCCGGCAGCACCCGGGGGATGGACCGCGCCACCGGCGACTACATGGGCATGATCGCCACCGTGCTGAACGCGCTGGCACTGCAGGATGGCATGGAGAAGCTCGGCCTCGAGACCCGCGTACAATCCGCCATCGAGATGCAGGAAGTGGCGGAGCCCTACATCCGCAGGCGCGCCATACGCCATCTGGAGAAACACAGAGTGGTTATATTCGCCGCGGGGACCGGCAACCCCTATTTCACTACCGATACGGCAGCGGCACTCCGGGCGCTGGAGATAGGCGCCGAAACCATTCTCATGGCCAAGCGCAAGTACAACGGTGTGTTCGACTCGGATCCGGACCAGAACCCGGATGCCGTATTCCTGCCGGAGGTCACCCACCTGGAGGCCATCGAAAGAGGCCTCAGGGTCATGGATACCACTGCCCTGTCCCTGTGCATGGACAACAACCTGCCCATCCATGTGTTTAACATGAACGACGAGCAGAACTTACAACTGGTGCTTTCGGGGAAAAAGGCCGGCACTATCGTCAAAAGCTGAGCAGCAGCGCCCGGCTATCGGGAATGGATTTCATCACCGGCGGCATCTGACAATGATTCGCCGGATAGTATAGAATCAGGCATTGTCAGGCCAAGAGAACCTGAGGATTCAGTCATCATGAACGAACTGGTCGAAGAGCTCTTCACAGACGGCAGCGAGCGGATGGACAAGGCGGTCACCGCCTGCCGAAACGAGTTCAACACGGTGAGGACGGGTCGCGCCTCCATATCCTTGCTGGACCGCATAGTAGTGGACTACTACGGCACCCGGACGCCGCTTAACCAGCTGGCCAACATCAGCACTCCCGAGCCCCGGATGCTGGTAGTTACCCCATACGACAAATCAGCCATCAAGAATATCGAACATGCCATCCAGGAATCCGAGCTGGGGCTCAACCCCAGCAACGACGGCAACATCATCCGCCTATCGATCCCGGAGTTGACGGAAGAGCGCCGTCAGGAGATAGTCAAGATCGTACGGGGCATGGCGGAAAACGGCCGGGTCGCCATCCGCAACATCAGGCGCCAGGTCATGCACGATATCAAGGAATTGAAGAAGGAGGGGGAGATCTCCGAGGACGAACTGCACTGGGCCGAGGACGAGCTGCAAAAGGTAACCGACAAGCACACGGACAAGATCGATGTCATGCTGCAGCACAAAGAGGAGGAGATCCTGGAGGTTTAGCGTGAAACTTCTTTCTCTCCCTGGTAATCTTCGCCGTAAAAAGAAGGAACGCGAAGATTTTTTATTGCAAGGCGGCGAGGCACCCGCATATGTGGCCATAATCATGGATGGCAACGGCAGATGGGCCGCAGAACGGCACCTGCCGGCCATCGCCGGGCATCGCGAGGGCGCCCGCGCGCTGAAGAAGATCGTCCGCGCTTCGCGCCGGGCCGGCGTCCTCGAATTGACGGTATTCGCCTTTTCCACCGAGAACTGGCGCCGTCCCCGCGAGGAGATAGATGACCTGATGAAGATGTTCGGTGAGCTTATCGAAAGGGAGACCCCCGAGCTGAACCATGAGAGCGTCCGGATGAGGTTCATTGGGCGCCGCCAGGGGCTTTCGGATACCCTGCGCCGGCAGATAGACGAATCGGAGCGGCTCACCGACGGCAATTCGGCCATGACCCTGTTCGTGGCTTTCAATTACGGTGGGCGCGCCGAGATCGCGGATGCGGTCACGGCCGCTGCTGATAACGGCTTTTCCGGCAGCGAGGAGGAGTTCCACCAGTACCTTTATGCACCGGAGATGCACGATCCGGAGCTGCTCATCCGTACCAGTGGCGAGCAGCGCCTGAGCAACTTCCTGCTCTGGCAGTGCGCTTATTCCGAACTCTATTTCTCTCACAAGCTGTGGCCTGCATTCGAGGAGCACGACCTGTTGGAAGCTTTTAATGAATTCAACCGCCGCCGCCGGCGGTTCGGTGCAAGGTAGGCAGGGGGTCCATGCTGCTTACTCGCGCATTGGTCGGCCTGCTGGGTGTCCCCCTGGCCATCCTGGTCATCTATACCGGCGGCATCCCTCTGCTGGTCTCGCTCATCCTGTTGAGTCTGCTGGGCCTCCATGAGTTCTACCGCATGACCAGGGCCTACAGACCCAACCTGCTGGCAGGCTATCTCGGCGCTATCCTTATCCTCTACGGTGCTTACGCTTCACAGCTGGAAGGAGTGCTGCGGGGAGTGGTCTACCTGTTCGTCCTCACTTTTATCTTGCACGCCGTCCGCGGCCTCAGATCGGATATGGTCAGCGAGATGGCGGTAACCTTTTTCGGTTCTTTCTACATCAGCGTTGGTTTCGCGTTCGTGCTGTTACTTAGAAGCCCGGCCTACGGCATCAGCCTGGCTATCGTCGTCCTGCTGGCCACCTGGACTTCGGACACGGTGGCGTACGCGGTAGGCCACTTCTACGGGCATCGCCCCATCACACCGGTGGCGTCGCCCAACAAGACCCTTGAAGGAACGGCGGCGGGTTTCATCGGCACCATCCTGATTGTGCTGGTGGCGGGGAAATCCCTGGGCTGGATGGAAGC
Organism: uncultured bacterium; assembly: GCA_913009925.1. Taxonomy (GTDB): domain Bacteria; phylum Actinomycetota; class Thermoleophilia; order BMS3ABIN01; family BMS3ABIN01; genus BMS3ABIN01. The sequence goes on along the minus strand of CAJVWY010000001.1, from coordinate 2,192 downwards.
GTGGCAGTCTGTCGTGCTGGGACTCACCATCGCCATCGCCGCGCCGGTGGGAGACCTGTTTGAGTCCTACCTGAAAAGAGCCACACACGTTAAGGATGCCGGCACCATCATCCCCGGGCATGGCGGCATCCTTGACCGTTTCGACTCCCTCCTGTTCGCCGCCGCCGCCGCCTTCTTTGTGGTGACAGCGATGATAGGCAACGGCTGAGAATGAAGCGGGTATTGATACTGGGCTCTACCGGCTCAGTCGGTGTCCAGGCGCTGGAAGTCATATCAGAGAGCCCGGGCCTGGAAGCCGTCGGCCTGGCTGCGGGGAGCCGCCACGGTCCCCTCATCGAGCAGGCCTCCCTATTCGAGGTCGCCGACGTGGCCATCATCGACGAACGGTCGGGGGAGAAAGTAGCCGCTGCCCTGCCGGAGTGCCGGGTCTTTACCGGTCCGGACGGCATCCGCGGCCTTATCGAGGCAGTGGATTGCGACCTGGTGCTTAACGCCATAGTCGGCGCCGCCGGGCTGGAGGCGACCATGGCGACCCTGGAGAAGGGTGTGGACCTTGCCCTGGCCAACAAGGAGAGTCTGGTGGTGGGAGGGGAGCTGGTGATGCGCATGGCGGCGGCGGCGGAGGTGCGGCTGCTTCCCGTCGACAGCGAGCACAGCGCCATATTCCAGTGCCTCCAGGGGTCACGGCCGGCCAGAGCCGAGCGTATCTTCCTCACCGCTTCCGGCGGCCCGTTCCTGGGAATGAGCAGGAACCAGCTGAAGAACGTCAGCCGTGACGACGCCCTGAGGCACCCCCGCTGGGAGATGGGCAGCAAGATCACCATCGATTCTGCTACCCTGATGAATAAGGGGCTTGAGATAATCGAGGCCCACTATCTTTTCGAAACAGCATACGAGGACATTGAAGTAGTGATCCATCCCCAATCTATCGTGCACTCCATGGTCAGGTTCGGAGACGGCTCGGTGCTGGCGCAGATGGGACTTCCCAGCATGAAACTGCCCATCGCCTACGCGCTGAATTATCCCGAACGCCAGCCGGTGTCCATGCCTCAGCTGGACCTGCCCGCCGTCGGCGAGCTCACCTTCCTCAGGCCCGACATCGAAGCTTTTCCCTGCCTGAGGCTGGCACGCGAGGCGGGAGAGAGAGGCGGAGGCGCCCCCATCGCCCTGAACGCCGCCAACGAGATAGCCGTGGACGCCTTCCTCGCCGGCTCCATCGCCTTCCTGGATATAGCCAGAGTCGTGGCGGACACCATGCTGGAGATGGAGGCCTCGTTACCGTCCACCCTGTCCAGTCTGGGGCAGATACAGGGGATCGACACCGAAGCCCGCCGGCGGGCCGGGACGCTCATCGGTTAACCTAATGTTTATCGTCATCGCCATCCTGGGCATAGGGTTTCTCATCTTCGTACATGAACTCGGCCATTTCCTGGCCGCCAAGGCCTTCGGCATGCGCGCCGAGAAATTCTACATCGGCTTTCCCCCGGCCGCCCTGAAGAGGAAGTTCGGTGATACGGAGTACGGCATCGGCGTCATCCCCCTGGGCGGTTATGTGAAGATCTCCGGCATGACCCGTGAAGAGAAGGTGCCGGAGAATCTGAGATCGGGCGCTTTTTACTCCAAACCGGTCTGGAAACGGATAATCGTCGTTTCCGCCGGCGCCGCCATGAACCTGCTGCTGGCCTTCGTCCTGTTTTTCGTCTTTTACTGGCAGGCGGTGCCGGAATACGAGAGCACCAATACCATCGGCATGGTGCAGGCCGGCAGCGGTGCCGAGCACGCCGGCCTCCAGGCGGGCGATAAGCTGCTGGGTGTGGACGGCAGTGTGTCCGACGACCCGCGAGTGATACGGGATGAACTGCAGAGCCGGCCCGGCCAGCAGGTCACCCTGTTGATCGAACGGGATGGAGAACGGCAGCAGGTGACCGCCGTCATCGGCAGACAGGAAGAAACGGGAGCCGGCATCCTGGGGGTGGCCTTCAAGGCCGTACGGGTCGGCACCATGGATATATCGGCCCCTCAGGCAGCCAGGCACGCCGCCCTCGATATCCCGCTCATCACCAAGGATATCTTCGTATTTATCGGGGGCATGTTCTCGAAACAGGGTATCGAGGATATCTCCACGCCCATCGGCATCGTCGCCTTCTCCTCGGAGACCATCAAGCTGGGCTGGGGCGTATTCGCGCGCATGC